>JALRIU010000027.1 GCA_023255355.1 Pseudomonadales bacterium
AGTACGCGTTAGAGGGGCGTGCACACAAAGCACATCACAATCAAGCACCTGCTCTAGCTCTGCCAAATGGGCACAGTCGTTTTGCTTTATGTGGGGATCATAAACCCGAACGTCCAAACCTAAAAGTTGCAAGCGTTCAACAACTCGCTTACCGACGTTACCGTAGCCAATCACACCAGCCTGCTTGCCCTTTAAAAGATCTAACTTACTGTCACAAAAATGACAAAGCACGCTCATCACGTATTCAGCTACCGAGATAGCATTACAACCAGGTGCGTTTGCCCAACGGATCTGATTTTGATCCAGGTAAGAAGTATCTAAATGGTCGATACCAATGGTTGCTGTGCCAACAAATTTAACACGACTACCTGCCAACAAGGACTCGTTAACTTGAGTGACTGATCGCACCAGCAAAATATCTGCGTCCTTAATATCCTGTGCCTTCATACCACGACCAGGTATTTTTTTTATAGGACCAAGATCAGTAAACAAATCGTCGACCGCCGGCATATTCTCATCTGCAACAATCGAAAATTTATCCACGATAAATCTCCTCAAAATGAAAATCACCTAACGTCAGTAATCGCGAGGTACCGTAAAACTTGCATAAGGAATCGCGAAACTGACTGGCCCGGTCATTCAATCCCCGCTCAATATATTTAGCAATCTGAGCATGTACAGACTTAGCAAAATGATAACTATCGGTTGGCTCTCCGTTTAAATTATCTAGACTCAAACGAAAACTCCTACCGCAGGCTTTAGACAAGATCCACTCCATCGCTTGCGGAGCCACCTCGACCTGTTCAAATTCAGCTTGTTGAGCTGCATTGCGTCCATCAGGGGCATACCAATAGCCGTAATCCTCGAGCAAGCGACGCTCTGAGCCAGCCACTAGCCAATGAGCAATTTCATGCAGAGCACTAGCAAAAAAGCCATGTGCAAAGACCACATGATGGAATGGTTGGTTTGCATTAGCAGGTAGATAAATTGGTTCATCCACCCCTTTGATAAGTTTTGTTTGATGAGTTTTTGCAAAGCAACGCTCAAATAGCAAAATCAAATCTTGAGTATCGTAAGCTTGGATATCTTGTTTTTCTATGGCTTGCATTTTCGAACTAGATAAGTGTACATGTTGTCACTGGCCAGCTGTTCAAGCAATTCATGGCCTAAAAAGTGGCAAAACTTTGGAATATCTCGTTGAGTAGACGGGTCGGTCGCCAAAATACGCAGAATGTCCCCTACTTCAATATCTCTGATTTTGTTATGAAGCATCATCACCGGCTCAGGACACAATAATCCGCGTGCATCTAATTCTTGATTAACTTTGATCTCATCCATTAATCGCATCACCTTGAAAATTGATGAGTTCCAGATCCACGCCTGCTTCCAAAACCTGTTGGCGACTTAAAATAGAGGTACTTTCCAGATCGGGATCGAATACAACGTAGGCCTTGCCACGTTGGATTTGGTCGAGTAATCGTTGCACTTTTTGATTAAGGCTCAATTCGAATTCACCATAGTCAGTCCCCTCACGGTTGATAAACTCTTCTATGACGCCAAACAAGGCGTCAGTAGAGAGTTCGCGATGAGGAATAACAATCATTCAGGTTTGACAAACAACAAGGTCATACGATCGCTCTCACCAATAGCGAGGTATTTTTCACGATCCTTGTCCTTTAATCTTAACGTTGGAGGCAAGGTCCAAACACCGTCCTTATAGTCTTTCGTATCATTAGGGTTATTGTTCATGTCACCAGAGGCGAGTAATTCAAAGCCTGCATTTTCAGCCAATTCAATGACATAAGCCTCAGTCACATAGCCACTGTCCTTCATGAATTGCTTGGAACTACCTACCGGCGCTCTGTGCTCAATAACACCTAGTTTGCCGCCCGGTTTAAGCGCATCAAAAAAGGTCTCAAACATAAGCCCTTCTATACCTGACCCCATCCAGTTATGGACATTGCGAAAGGTCAAAACTCTATCAGCACTATCTGACTCAGTGATTTTGTCATGGTTAGGGGGTAATAACGATGTGATAACAACCTTGCTATAAGAGGCCGGGTCGCTAGCCATTTTTTCTTGATATTTGGCAAGTGACTTTTTGAAATAATCACTTTTTGTATCGGCTGGGAAATGCGCAGCAATAAATTGCCCATCGGCACTTAAGTAAGGGGCTAAAATCTCTGTATACCAGCCACCGCCTGGCCATATCTCGACGACTTTATGATCAGGTTTTACATCAAAAAACGTTAAAGTTTCATAGGGGTGACGAAAAGCATCGCGTGCCTTATTGTTGGCACTGCGATTATCACCGTCAATTGCTGTCTGAAGAGCATCAGCCATTGTTGATAGGCTTAAAAAACCGCTCAAAATCAAAGTTGTTAATTTTAAAAATTTCATGATCACTTCCCGAATTAGTTAAAATGAATTATGAGTATAACGCTAAAAAACGCTTGTTACAGGTCTTTTGCTGTTTACTTGCGTCTTACCAATTTGAGTAAAAAAACAATAATACCGGCGCTTAACATCAACAAAGCCAGGCCCAACAAACACATCAAAAGAAAGTCGTAAAGTACTGCAGGATCGGCCTCAAAGATATCAATAGCAGACCAAACAAAGGTCGCCGTCGCAGCGATTGCTAAAAATACAGTGCGAAGTTGACGGCGAAACAAACGCTTTCGCTTATCCATTGGACATATCCTTTTTATTAAAGGGCAGATAATACCAGATTAAAAGCGCGCCAAGGCTACTTATGATCGCAGCCCAATAAAAGCTGACAATGCCTATTTCTTCCCAAAACATGCCAACGACCAAGGAGCCTATCGCCATACCCGCGCCATAACTCGAGGCACTTAAAACGGCTTGTGCTGTTCCCTGTGCTCGGTAAGAAAATACCTGCCTTATATATTCAACACTCGCTGAATGAAAAACAGCAAAGGTCATGGCATGAAGTAGCTGTGCCGCCACTAATATTAACAATACATCACTAAAATAAGCAGTAACCACCCAGCGTAAAGTCGCACTTAACAGCCCAACCAGCAAAAGACTTTTAACGGCATAGCGCTGCAATAATTTATGGGTTTGTGTCAGCATCCATACCTCAGCCATGACAGCCACACCCCATAGAACACCAATAGCTAGACGCTGATAACCAAGTGACTCCATGTGAATCGAAAAAAATGTGTAATAAGGCGCATGACTGACCTCAAGGGCAAACGCTGCAAATAACAATGCAATGACAGGCTTTTGCTTAATAGTTGACCAAAAAGAACTAGAACGTGCTTTTTCTTCAGCAGATTCTGCTGGAGGTTCAGGCAGTGCCCAAGGGATTGAGGCTGCTAAAAATAACGCCGTCACCACAATCACAGGCACCGCCTCTATCCCAAATTTGTCTAAGATTGCACCAGATACAACCACCGCCACCACAAACCCAAATGATCCCCACGCTCTGATTCGACCGTATTGGGTCGCCTGATCACCGAGGTATCTCATTGTCATAACGTTAAACTGTGACATAACAGAGTTGAGAAAAAAGGTAAAACCAATGACCACCACTAGCATACTAGCCATTGATTGATCTAAGAACATAAAAAGAAAGACAATACTGGAATTCAGGATACCCATACGCACAATGAGCATACGGCGCTGCGTCTTGTCTGCCAGCCAGCCCCATAGGTTAGGTGCAATGATGCGAGTGACCGATGTCATACCGACCAGAATACCTATATCTTGGGCGGCAAACCCCTTATTCGCAAAGTACAATGCACTAAAAGGCAACCAAACCCCAAAGGCGAAGTAATAACAGAAGTAAAAGCTAGCTAAACGCCAATAAGGTACATTGGCGCTCATAGATTAGATTGACCCAGGAATGACCGGCGTCGTGCAGACCACATCAGCATTTTGTCCGCGATGCCTCAACATATGATCCAATAAAGTGATTGCCATCATTGCTTCAGCGATCGGCGTGGCGCGAACCCCAACGCAAGGATCGTGGCGTCCCTTAGTAATTACGTCTATAGGATTGCCGTGCACATCGATACTTTGACCGGGCAGACGAATACTAGACGTCGGCTTTAAAGCAATGTGGGCAATAATATCTTGACCGGTAGAGATACCACCCAAAATTCCGCCGGCGTGGTTCGTTTTAAACCCAACAGGCGTAAGCTCATCACGATGCTCAGTACCTTTTTGGGCGACAGCTTTGAATCCATCGCCAATCTCAACTCCTTTGACCGCGTTAATGCTCATAAGTGAATGCGCTATTTCAGCATCCAAACGATCAAATACTGGCTCACCCAGTCCTGGCGGCAGACCTTCAGCCACAATGGTAATTCTGGCACCTACAGAATTACCCTCTTTATTGAGGGCGATCATGTATTCCTCTAACTGAGGGACCATACCTGCATTGGCACTAAAAAACGGGTTTTCATCGACAACCTTCCAATCCTCGAAAGGCACCTCAATTGGACCTAACTGTGACATGAAACCGCGCACCTTGATTCCATAGCGATCAGCTAAGTATTTCTTAGCAAACGCCCCCGCCGCCACTCTCATAGCAGTTTCACGTGCAGAGGAACGACCACCACCGCGGTAATCGCGGAAACCATATTTCTGGGTATAGGTATAGTCAGCATGCGCCGGACGGAAAGTCTCGGCAATATTGGCGTAGTCTTTAGAGCGTTGATCTTGGTTACGAATCAATAAGCCAATCGAAGTTCCTGTGGTTTTACCTTCGAAAACGCCCGACAAAATTTCAACTAAATCGTCTTCTCGACGTTGGGTAGTAAATCTGGATGTACCGGGTTTGCGACGATCTAATTCACGCTGAATATATTCAGCATCGATTTCAAGCCCTGGCGGGCAGCCATCGATCACGCAGCCAAGAGCAGGACCATGACTTTCCCCAAAGGTTGAAACCGAGAACAACTTACCTATTGTATTTCCAGACATAACTCAATATCACACAAAAAAATCAATTATACGTAGCATTGCCGTTAGTTACCACGCCCACTGGACAAGAAAACGTCCTGTAACGTCCTTGCGCCAATGGCAAACACGCCATGACCACCATGCTCGAAGGATAACCAATGAAAATCTAACTCAGGATAGGCTTGCTCTAGCGCAGGCCAAGAATTACCTACCTCAACCACTAGCCAACCATCATCACTTAGGAATTTACCCGCCACACGCAGAATATCATGCACCAAATCTAAACCATCCTCACCGGCAGCCAAACCAAGTTCGGGCTCATGCAAATACTCTGGCGGCAATATCGACATATCATAAGCATCAACATAGGGCGGATTACTAACTATAAGATCGTAACAGGCGTGCTGACTGATATTCTCGAACAGATTTGATTGAATAATATTTACTCGTTCACCTAGCTCATAGAGTTCGACATTTTGAGAAGCTATATTGAGTGCTGCCTCAGAAATATCCACAAGGTCGACACCAGCAGCATCCATATGCAGAGCACAAGCGATACCAATACAACCAGAGCCAGTACACATGTCTAGCACCAACGGATTGGCAGGTAATGAACCAACTTGCGAAAAACTGTTAAGTATTAATTCAGCAAATGGGGAGCGAGGTACCAACGTATCGCGACTTACTAGAAAATTAATTCCCGCAAATTCTGCCTCGCCGAGTATATAGGCCAAAGGTATTCTGTCGACGCAACGCAATTTTAACCGTTCGATTAGGCAATCTTTTTCTGCCTTTATTAATCGGGCATCTAGGATGTCATCACCACAATCTACTGGTAGATTTAAACTTCGGAGGACAAGCCGGCGAGCTTCCTGCCAGGGGTTATCTGTACCATGCCCAAGATAGATATCGTGCTGATAAAATTCACTAACGCAGTACCGCAACCAATCCCTTATGGTTTTTAGGTCGTATAAGTCATTAGTTGACATATTTTGTCTCAAAAAATCAAAACGTAAGTTTAACACTTAAAGGGCATCTGCTACCATGAACAGCTTAGTCAAACTAGAGAAAAATTCGATGCAAGAGCATTTTGCAAAAATCATCACAGAAATTGGTGAAAACCTTGATCGCCCAGGCTTGGTAGATACCCCAAAGCGGGCTGCGAAGGCATTTCAATTTCTAAATAGAGGTTATACTCAATCGCTTGAAGAGGTTGTCAATGACGCTCTATTCCCTTCAGACTCAAGCGAAATGGTATTAGTTAAAGATATCGAGCTTTATTCACTATGCGAGCATCACTTATTGCCCTTCATCGGTAAGGCCCATGTTGCCTACATCCCAAATGGTCAAGTACTCGGTTTATCTAAAATTGCTCGTATTGTTGATATGTATGCACGTCGCCTACAAATCCAAGAAAACCTTACTACACAAATCGCTGACACCATCATGCAAGTCACCGGCGCCCTTGGCTGTGCAGTTGTTATAGAAGCAAAACATATGTGCATGATGATGCGTGGCGTTGAAAAACAAAATTCCAGCATGACAACGTCTGCCATGAAAGGCGTGTTTCAAGAAAATACGGCAACTCGAACAGAGTTTATGTCGCTTATTCGTTGTTAATGATCAAAGGGGTAGGCTTTTATGCCTACCCCTCACAACGCTAATTTAATACAGCAATCACCGAAACCCTGTCACTTGGGTTGTCACCCATTGGCGCAAACATACCTGCACTCTCAACACTGAGTTTGTTTAAGCCTAAAAACTGCAGCCTTTCACGTAATTGTTGCGCTAATTCTAGTCCAGCTGACTGATTAGATGGTTGATCAGAGCCCTGATAACTGTGCCCCACTAAAATAATACGGTAACCGCTCTGCTGGCTATCGCGAATAAGCCTTGCAAGATCACGCAGTTCATCGGTTTGTTGCTCGACAACGCCAAAAACGTCTTGGACAACCTTAACCCTGCGCTGCTCTTCTGTAAGTGGTGATTTAAGGTCAAGCACATCAAAGTGTGCATAGACACGTTTGTTGCCACGCTGAATAAGATAGAACGTGACAATCTGCTGTGGTGCGTCGTTAAGCAACCAAACGGTTAGATGTTGACGGATATCCTCACCATATAACTCGCGCACACCAAAATAGCCATTAGCCCATTGTGCACTACTGCCACAATCTAGTGCCTTGCAACTATATAATTGCTTGACGACGCGCGCTTTGAAATAGTCTTCATAGAACGCATACACTTCTTCCAAATCAACACCGCGACCAATCTCTAGAGTAATACGTTGACCCGAGACATTAACACGCTTTGTGTATTCCGGTTGCCAAACGCCATTTTTCTTTTGCATACCACCGATGGCTAAATCAAATCGCTGATCGTTGACAGAAGATCGTTCAAATTCATTGGCGCCCGGAAATATCACCAAGTCTTCTGCAATCACTGGCAAACTTAACAAACAAAATACTAACCAACGCAACATAAACACCTTCCTCTATTGAAGATAAGTATTAACTAATTTTGCACATCCTGCTGCGAAAACATCAAAGGTTAACACCATGAAATTTGCAGGATTTAGAAATCCGTAAGGGGCACCACTGCCGGGTATCCCGTCAAGGGCAATATTAATAATCTTAGATACGAGCGGTTGATGTGAAACGATCAATACTTGCTGATCTTTGAATGACGACAAGGCTTCAAAACTGGCTTTGGGGTCATACTCAGGAATTAAGAAGTCTACACACTTTAACTTAGCAGTAGGATAATAACTGTGAACTATCGCTGCCGTTTGCTCTGCTCGCAGAAGCGGACTATGCAAGATAACAATTGGCTCAAAAGGCAAGTTCTGCGCCGCATGATGAACTTCGCTCTTACCAACCTCGGTAAGAGGACGAAGCTCATCACTGGGCGCATACATTGAGGCACTACCGTGCCTCAGAATACCAAGTTTGTGGATCACTAGGCGCTCAAAGCAAGCAAAAGCTTGTTGAGACGACCTACGTAAGCTGCTGGGTCGGCAAGATTACCACCCTCAGCGAGCTGGGCTTGATCAAACAAAATAGCGGTGAGATCGTGGAAACGCTCCTCATCACTTTCTTTATCCAAACGTTCAACCAAAGGATGCAGTGGATTGATCTCAAATACAGGTTTAGTATCTGGAACAGCTTGGCCGGCTTGCTCAAGTAAACGGCGCATTTGCAATCCCAAATCAAATTCACCTACTGCTAGGCAGGCAGGTGATTCTGTAAGGCGGGTTGTAACACGAACATCAGCAACCTTTTCACCCAAGCTTTCTTTTACACGCTCGATAAGATCTTTGCTCTCTTCAGACAATTTCTCCTGAGCTTGCTTGTCTTCCTCAGTATCTAATTCGCCCAGATCTAATTTACCTTTGCTGACATCTTGGAATGATTTGC
>JALRIU010000035.1 GCA_023255355.1 Pseudomonadales bacterium
CAGCTATGAAAAGGGCGCCGTACGCGCCCCTCTGCGAATTACTGAGCAGCTTCTTCAGAAGCAGCTTCTACGAACTCGTCTTTTGCAGCTTCGCCGCCTTTGCCTTCAAGGCAAGCATCAGCAATAGCGCCAACAAACAATTTCACTGAACGAATAGCGTCATCGTTACCAGGAATAACATAATCAACGCCGTCAGGATTACTGTTAGTATCAACGATACCAATGACCGGAATACCTAGTTTGTTAGCTTCAGTGATAGCAATACGCTCGTGATCAACATCGATAACGAACAATGCATCAGGCAAGCCGCCCATATCTTTGATACCACCAATAGAACGCTCTAGCTTCTCCATATCACGGCGACGCAAAAGAGCTTCTTTCTTAGTGATTTTGTCAAACGTACCGTCTTGAGACTGAGCTTCAAGATCACGGAAACGCTTAATAGAAGCACGGATAGTTTTGTAGTTAGTCAACATACCACCCAACCAACGATGGCTTACGTAAGGCATGCCAGCGCGAGTTGCTTCTTCTTTGATAACTTTGCTAGCAGCGCGCTTAGTACCAACAAACAAAATTTTATTTTTGTTTGAAGCTAAGTTCTTAACGATTTCTAACGCTGAGTTAAACGCAGGAACAGTATGCTCAAGGTTTACGATATGAATATTGTTACGAGCACCAAAAATGTATTTACCCATTTTTGGGTTCCAGTAACGGGTCTGGTGACCGAAGTGAACGCCCGCTTGGAGCATATCACGCATTGATACTTTAGCCATTTTTTCACCTATTTAAAGTGGGTTAAATCTAACATAATGTCCGCAGCCCAAACCCCAAATATAAAATTAAGGGCACCCTGAACAACGTATGACAAAATGTATTTCGTTATGTTTATGACAAGTATTGCCAAAAACGGTGCGCTTTATACCATATCAACCAAGCAAAATAAACGTCTTTGTTAGATTATTCGAAGATTTAATCGCTTTTATTAGCAAAACACCCAAGCCGATTGCTAAGCTTGCTTAAACAGAACTAAGGAGTAAACATTATGAACCAGCTTCTCGGAGGATGCTTGTGTGGGGCTATTCGCTATCAAATTACACCGCCCCTGCTATTTATAAGTCAGTGCTGCTGTAAAGATTGTCAAAAAGCCACCGGCACAGGCCATACAACAATTATTGGTATCCATAAGGATCAATTGGCACTAACAGGTACACCTAAAATTTTCACCAACAAAGGTGATACCGGTGGCAGTGTAAGTCGACATTTTTGCGGTACTTGCGGTGGCAGAATTTTCACGTCAGGCGACGCCCCTGGTGATCACATAATGATACAAGCTGGCTCACTTGACGACCCTAATCAAATCACCCCGAGCAGCGTCATTTATGTTAAGGACAAACCCCTTTGGGACAAGACTGATAGTTCTTTACCGCACTTTGATGAAATGCCTGAAAATCCAATGCAGATCTAACTTAAAGTAAGACTAGAAGCGACTAGTGACAGCCTGTTTGTTACGTTACAATGCAACCATTCTTACAAGGAACTGGAAATGGTATCTTTAAAAACCGCTGACGAAATAGAGAAAATGCGTATTGCTGGGCGCTTAGCTGCAGACGTTTTAGAAATGATTGCCCCTCATGTTGTGCCTGGTGTTAGCACTGGCGAACTAGACAAAATCTGCCACAACTATATCGTTGATGTGCAAAAAGCAATCCCTGCGCCGCTAAATTATCACGGTTTTCCTAAATCTATATGTACTTCGATAAACCATGTTGTTTGTCACGGCATACCCGATGACAACAAAATTTTAAAAGATGGCGATATCATTAATATCGACATCACGGTAATAAAAGACGGTTATTTCGGCGATACCAGCAAAATGTTTTACGTTGGCAAAGTAAAACCTCACCTCGAAAGATTGTGCGAAGTCACCCAAGAATGCCTCTACATGGCAATTGATATTGTCAAACCGGGCACACGCCTGGGCGACATTGGTGAACTTATTCAAAAACATGCTGAATCAAACTATTACTCTGTCGTTAGAGAATATTGTGGCCATGGTATTGGCAATGTTTTTCACGAAGACCCACAAGTTCTTCACTACGGTAAAGCTGGCACCGGCCTGGAATTAAAAGCTGGCATGACTTTCACCATTGAACCAATGATCAATCTTGGCAAAAGACACACCAAACTCAACCACAAAGATGGCTGGACTGTAACCACCAAAGATGGCCGACACTCCGCCCAATGGGAGCATACACTAGCTGTTACAGATAGTGGCGTTATAGTTCTCACAGCTCGCCCCGACGAACCCTACTACCAAAGTTAATATATGACCTTGAGTCCCCGACTAGTACAATCTGAATTTCATATCCCGAAAGATATTTTTGATCCTATAGAATTTCGCTACACATTGACTGAGGCCAAGAACTCCGCAGGCCTCTGTCGAACTGTAATATCGAAGGTTAACGATTTTTTTGCAGAGCAATTTGAAGCATCTACAGATCCTATACATTTGGTCTATGGCCGTGCTGATTTTATGGATGGCTTACTGCAAGCTTTATGGTCAAAAATTGTTGGTGAAACTACGAATGGCCTAGCATTAATTGCAGTAGGCGGTTATGGTCGACAAGAACTTCACCCCTATTCTGATATCGACTTATTGATACTGGCCAAAGACGAAGAAATCTTGGCAAATTTCTCAGAGGCACTCACCGAATTTATTACCTGTCTTTGGGATTTAAAACTTGAGATCGGTCATAGTGTTCGTACCATTAGCGATTGCGTAGATGTTGCAAAAAATGACCTTACCATTATCACAACTCTAGTTGAGACACATCATATTTCCGGTGACCCAAGACTTTTCAAAACACTGCAAAACCAGATTAGTCCAAACAAAATGTGGAATAGTCATGACTTTTTTGCCGCGAAACGCGATGAACAACGCGATCGTCACCGCAAATACGCCAACACTGAATATAATCTTGAACCCAATATCAAAACATCTCCAGGTGGTTTAAGAGACATTCATTTAATTACCTGGGTTGCGCGCCGCCACTACGGTGTAGAACATCTGTCCGAACTGGTTGAACTTGGTTTTATTTCAAACAATGAATACCAACTCATTCAAGAAAACATGCGCTATTTGTGGCGTATCCGTTATAGCCTACACTGTTTGGCTGGGCGCCATGAAGACCGACTGTTGTTCGATCACCAGCGCAGTCTCGCCAAGGAATATGGCTACAAAGATACTAAAAAAAGCCTAGCGGTCGAAAAATTCATGAAGGTCTATTATCGCTGCGCCGCCTCAATTAGTGCCATCAACGAACTGCTAACCCAACATTTTGAAGAAGCTATTCTTAGAGCTTGTGAAAATGAAGAAATCCTCGATATTAATGAACGATTTCGAATTCGCAACGGCTACATAGAAGCTGCCAATGATAGAGTCTTTAAACAAACGCCTTCAGCGCTAATGGAAATCTTTGTTCTCTTAGCACAAACACCCAATATTCATGGTGTTAGAGCAACGACAATTCGCGCCATCCGCGAGCATGCTGATCTTATAGATGATAATTTCCGCAAAGACCCGCGCAACAACGCCTTTTTTGTGCAGCTACTAAATTCTAGATTCAAAATCACAACTCAATTACGTCGTATGATGCGTTATGGGATTTTGGGCAAATACATTCCCGAATTTGGAAAAATAATGGGGCAAATGCAGCATGACCTTTTTCATGTTTACACAGTAGATGCACACACACTACAAGTTATTAACAACATGCGTCGTTTCACGTATGACAATCAAGCAGAAAAATTCCCTATCGCCCATGCTATTTTAAAACGCATGGCAAAACCGGATCTTCTTTATATTGCAGGCCTATACCACGATATTGCCAAGGGCCGCGGTGGTGATCACTCAACCTTAGGAGCGGTGGATGCCATAGAATTCTGTTTGCAGCACGGCTATACCAAACGCGATGCCAATCTAGTGGCTTGGTTAGTAGAAAAGCATCTTCTCATGTCATCGGTCTCTCAGCGGAAGGACATATCTGACCCAGAGGTTATCCATGACTTCGCAGTAGAAATGGGCGATCAACTGCACCTTGACTACCTTTATGCCTTAACCGCGGCCGATATGCGGGCAACTAATACGACTATTTGGAACACATGGCGCGCCTCGCTCATGCGTCAACTCTATAATGAAACTCGCCGTGCGCTCAGACGTGGTTTAGAAAATGTCATCGACAAAGCGGATTGGATTGCTGACACAAGAGAGCTCGCCATGCGTAAGCTCGAAGAAAGAGGTATATCTAGAAAAGACTCCGACATATTATTAGGCGACCCAGGCGAAGACTACTTTCTTCGCGAAACCGTCGATGACATCGTCTGGCAGATTGACGCGCTGCATAAACACAAAGATAAATCAAAACCCCTTATCTTATTAAAGGAGTATGATAAACGCGCGTTTGAAGGTGCCACACAACTTTTCGTGCTAGCACCAGATCGCAAAGGCTTATTCTCAGATATCACTAATGCACTTGAACAACTCAATCTCAGTGTTCAAGACGCTAAAATTTATAATTCGACTAATAAAAACGCCATAGATACCTTTATTTTATTAGACGCAGAAGGCTTGCCTATTGGTGAGAATGCTAATCGCTTGGCACACATCAAAGATTTCGTTTATGAAGTACTAACATCGCCCGAAGCTGCTCAGGAAGTACAAAAAAGAACCCCTCGCCAACAGAAACATTTTATTAGCCCAACTCAGGTGACAGTGACCACAGACATTGTCCGCAACCAAACCGTTATTGAAGTGCACACCCCGGATAGACCAGGACTGCTTGCCAATGTAGCAAGGGTATTTACTGAATTTGATATCGCTCTACAAAATGCAAAAATCACCACCCTAGGTGAGAAAGTTGAGGACGTATTCTTTGTCACTGACGATAATTTAAACCCTATATCAGATCCCGATGTATGCCTTGCTATCCAAGAAAGAATCTGTCAACAACTCGATAATCGCCCAAGTCACTAATTATGAGCCACCCACATTTTTCTAAACTTCACCCCTACCCGTTTGAAAAACTGCGGGCATTGTTAGCCGGGGCCACACCGTCATCTGAGCAAGCACATATATCTTTATCGATTGGTGAACCAAAACATCCAGCGCCAGATATTGCCATGCAATGTTTATTTGATAACAAAGAAAAATACGGCCAATACCCTACTAGCAAAGGGATACCTGAACTACGTGGAGCAATCGCAAACTGGCTTAAAAAACGCTTCAACACACAACATATTGATCCCGATAAACATGTACTGCCGCTAAACGGGACCCGTGAGGGATTGTTTGCTATCGCGCAGGCCATCTTGAATCCAAGTGATGACACCCTGGTTGTTATGCCAAACCCTTTTTACCAAATATATGAGGGTGCGGCCCTGCTTGCTGGCGCAACTCCCTTCTTTGCCAATGCCACAGCTGATAATGGCTATCTCGCAGATTACGATAGCATTCCAGAAAATGTGTGGCAGCGCTGCCAAATGCTTTACATATGCTCTCCGGGAAACCCAAGCGGTGCAGTAATTGATGCCGACCAAATGTGGCGCCTTATTGAATTAGCAGACAAGTACCAATTTACCATTGTAAGTGATGAATGCTATAGCGAGATTTTCCTTGGTGAAACAGCCCCACCTGGTATATTGGAAGTATGCGAACAACACGGTCGCTTCGACTATGCCCGCTGCCTAGCCTTCAACAGCCTATCTAAACGTTCCAACCTACCCGGCTTGCGGTCAGGATTTGTTGCGGGTGATGCAAATATCCTAGAAGATTTTGTGTTGTACAGAACTTATCATGGCTGCGCACTCCCCGTTCCGACACAACTAGCCAGTGCACTAACTTGGCAAGATGAACAACACGTGATAGAAAACAGACAGGCATACGTCGCAAAATTCAAGGCCGTCGAAGAAATATTAGCCCCGCACTGTAAACTTTATATTCCGGAAGCGGGCTTCTTTTTATGGCTGGAAACCTCAATGAGTGATACTGAATTCTGCCGTAAACTTTTTGAAGAACAGAACATTACAGTCTTACCTGGGACCTATCTTGCGCGAGACACTGAGACGGGCAATCCTGGTAGTAATCATGTCCGTATCGCTTTAGTTGCTCCACTTGATGAATGTATAGTTGCAGCACAACGCATCGCTAATTTTTTACAAAAACACGCATGACAGAAATAATCAAACAACCAGGTAAACGGGCACGTGCTGAAATCATCATGCAGCGCCTTGCTGAGTTATATCCGCAGCCCCCAATTCCTTTAAATCATCGCAGCCCCTACGAATTACTTATTGCGGTTCTGCTTTCAGCGCAGTGCACTGATGAGCGCGTTAACCAGGTAACTCCTGCGTTATTTAAACTGGCTGACAACCCTTTTGATATGGCACATAAAGATGTCAGTACTATCCGAGAAATTATCAAGCCCTGCGGATTATCGCCCCGTAAAGCGTCTGCCATTAGCGAACTATCTAAACGATTAGTTGCCGAACATAACGGTGTTGTTCCACAAGATATGGAGTATCTTGAAACACTGCCAGGCGTTGGTCATAAAACCGCTAGTGTGGTGATGTCGCAGGCATTTGGTGTCCCCGCATTTCCTGTTGATACTCACATTCATCGTCTTGCTCAACGCTGGGATCTCACCACGGGTAAAAATGTAGAACAAACA
>JALRIU010000053.1 GCA_023255355.1 Pseudomonadales bacterium
CAAATACAGCAACTGATTGCGCAAGCATCAAGGTGCTTTGCCCTATGAGCTGTTTGCATAGTCTATCCTCCAGTCCACAATCGATTAGCCTGCAGCGTATGCTTGCTAGCTTAGGTGAAGATGACGCTGTTCTATTGATGGCCGATGGTGTCTATTGCTGCGACCAACTCGCCGCCACCAAAGTGCCTGTGTATGTCATCGCGGAAGATGCCGACGCCCGAGGCGTAGTCCACACGATGAAAGCGATTAATTATCAAGACATGGTCGAACTTGTGATTACTCATGCTAAACAAATAAGCTGGGGCTAACATGGACAATCTTTTTGACCACGAGGGGTTTCTCCTTCAAGTCGATACCTGGAATGAGCAGATTGGTAGCCAGATTGCATCCTCAGAAGGTATCGATTTAACCGAACAACACTGGCAGGTTGTGCTGCTCGCTCGGCAATTTTATTTAGAATTTGATATGTCGCCCAACATGCGGCCGCTGGTGGGCTATGTAAAACAACACCTAGGTTCTGAGTGTGGCAATTCGATGTATTTAATGCGTTTATTTAATGGTTTGCCTGCTAAATTAGTTAGCAAAATTGCTGGACTACCTAAACCGAGTAATTGCCTGTGACTGATCTCGAAAAGCTAATACCAAATAGCAACGAACACCCCTTTGCACCCATTGTTAGAATTTTGGGCAAAGGTAAAACGGGCAGTCGCTCGTTGAGTTTTGACGAGGCAAAATACGCGATGACCATGATCCTGCGTGGTGAGGTCGAAGCAGTTCAGTTAGGTGCGTTTTTGATGCTACTGCGGGTAAAAGAAGAAAGTCCGCAAGAAATAGCCGGCTTTGTGGCAGCTGTGAGAGAGCATATCGCTGATCGTGTTACTGAGCATAAAGTCGATCTGGATTGGCCAAGCTATGCTGGCAAACGCTCTCAGCATCCATGGTTTATACTAGCGGCACAGTTACTTGCAGATTACGGCTTAACCGTTGTTATGCATGGCAGCGCCGGCCACACAGAGGGCCGCTTGTATACCGAACAAGTTTTTGCTGGACTCAATCTACCCATTATTGCCAATGCCTTACAAGCAAATGCATTTAATGGCCTTGTATACCTGCCATTGGAACATTATTGCCCCGAATTGCATGCGATCATAGAGCTTCGCAATACCCTAGGATTACGCTCACCTGTTCATACCCTGAGCCGCTTAATTAACCCCCTTGATGCTCGCTATTCGATGCAGAGTGTCTTTCACCCAGCCTATGCCGATGTACACCAGAGCGCCTCACAGATCCTTGCTGCAGGCCATACCGCCGTATTCAAGGGGGAATCTGGTGAAATTGAACGTAAACCTGACGCGAAGACCCTTGTTCGGATAAACCGCGATGGGGTAATGCAAGAGGAAGAATGGCCTCGAATGCAGGCATTCAGACAGGATAATATTGAGCAACCATCCATTACCGCCCTAGTCGACCAATGGCGTCACGACAATAACGACTACGGACGCAATGCTATTATAGGCACTTCCGCAATCGCCCTTCATCTGTGCGAAGTCGCTGCAGATCAGCACTCGGCACACCAGCTTGCAGAACAACTTTGGCAGCAACGTCAAAGAGATCGATTCTAGGAACCACAATGCCACTAAGTCAATTCAACCCTGCCTACTATCAAAAACAATTGAGCGACAAGCAGGAAAAAATTCAGCATTTATTTAGACCTTTTTATTCAGGTGAGATTGCCACGTTTGCCTCACAACCTGAGCATTATCGAATGCGCACTGAGTTTAGATTGTGGCATACCAACGACGATGTTTTTTATGTCATGTTTCGCAAGGATGATCCTAAAACACCGCACCGTATCGACCAATTTCCTGTGGCTAATGACCATATCAATGGGTTAATGCCCTTATTACTCGATAACATAAGGCCTCGCGATATTTTGCGACGCAAACTATTCCAAGTAGAATTTTTAACCGCTCAAAATGGCGATTGCGTTGTCAGCCTTATCTATCACAAGGCATTAGATGAGGCATGGATAGATGCCGCAAAGGAACTACAAGTTGCGCTCAAGGTTGACGTAATAGGTCGTGCCCGCAAACAAAAAATTGTGTTAGGTAAAGACTTTGTCACAGAGACAATGCTAGTCAACGGCCGCACATATCAATATCAACAAATTGAAAATAGCTTTACTCAACCCAATGCTGTGATTTGCGAACATATGTTGAACTGGGCATGCCAGCAAAGCCAGTCCGCACAAGGAGATCTTCTTGAACTGTATTGTGGCAACGGAAACTTCACTCTTCCGTTTGCCCAGCACTTTGGCAAAGTTTTAGCGACTGAGATTTCTAAAACCTCGGTAAGATCGGCACTATACAACGCCGAGCAAAACGGGATCGAAAATCTAACCATACTTCGTATGTCGAGCGAAGAGTTTACCAGCGCCTTGAATGGCGAGCGTGAATTTAAGCGCCTCGAAGGAATAGACCTCGCAACGTATGATTTGCGAACACTGTTTGTCGACCCTCCTCGTGCAGGGCTTGATGAAGGCACTTGTGCTCTAGCACGAGCCTTTGACAAGATAATTTATGTGTCCTGCAACCCAGACACATTAGCTCGCGATATTGCAGCCCTTAGTGAGACGCATAAAGTTAGCACCATGGCTTTATTCGATCAGTTTCCCTATACCGATCATGCGGAATGTGGTGCGGTGCTGGATAGGATTAGTGGCTAGTCTTTAATCTCTAGGTCTAGGCTCAAGCTATAATAGCCTTAATAAACCTTAACCCCATTTTCCAGCAACAATTTTGCTAAAACATGATCCAAGTCGTCTAAGTCATCTTCACTTAATTCGATCACACTAATATCATGCTTATCGAACCAAGCTTTTTTAGACATTTTTTCAGCTAAATCGTATGGCGATTTACCACCCCAATATTCGATATATAAGCGGTGCTGGGGTAGATAAAAATCACTGCGAAGACCGCTATCTGCAATCTCACGTTCGATCGAGTGACTAATATTCATGAGATACAACCAATCACATATGCGCTTATGACCCAAACTGCTGCATACATGACCATCAATACTATGTTTGTCATCAAACATATCATCAGCAGCTTCGTTGGTGAGTTTGCTCACTAATGATGTAAGACTCGTATCCTCGCGCACGTTGACTGGCCATGCGCAGTATAGCTCTCCACTGTCATCATTTTCGAGCTGTACACCATGTTTTGCCAAGCCAACCTCGGTTAGCTCCCAGCCTTTCACCGTTTTTATTATCCAGCCAAGTTCGGCAAGTAAACGGTACATCAAACGACCTGGTATCCCCCATGGTTCGCCGAGATCGGTTGCGTTGATATGAATATGTTCGGTAGCACTTTGTAGCAAATGATGCTGAAAAATGCTTGTTGGCCAAACAATATATTCGCCATATTTCTCACTACGACGATATTGGCCGCCTTCGTATTCGCCTTTACTAGTTAACACCCATTTGTTCTCACGACGGGCGATCCAGCCATACTCTGCTAGGAGCTGAAACATGTTTTTAATGGGCAGCCGAAGGTCTTTAGCCATGGCGCTCGTAGAAACAAAATCTTTGGCGAAACCCTCAGACATTAACGACAAACATCCGCGTAACGGGCTTTTAAACCTTGATAAAGCTGATCACTGAAATTTTCTGCAGAGGTATCTAAGCTTTCGATTATCTCCACCAAATGCTCATTATCCTCGCGCCCATGCCATTGTTTGATATAGCTTCCGTCTTTATAACCATGATCTTGCCTAAAGAAATTTAAGACATTTTTACCCACGTAAGCCGAAAACAATTCATCTGCATCCATACCGGCTGCCTGCAGCAAATCCCAGAATTTAGATACTGAGAAGCCTTTAGTTCTTAAGCTATGCAGCGCTAACGCCTCGGTCGCTAGCAAAACGCCCTCACTGTTTCTAACAGTCTGTTGTAATTCAATAGCCATGGATTCAGCGGCTGTGGCCAAATCACGTTGATGAGCTGTTATAACCATTGAAAGACCGAAGTGCCAAATATCGACAATCTCTAGTTTGACTTGATCAATATCCGCATGTTGTTTTTTCCACCACTTATAACCCTGGTGATCCATTAGCTCACCACACTCAATCCATAATGCTCGGTACCATTCAAAATTTTGCTCAGTCCATTGCGGGTGAACCTTAGTATTCATGGCATCTTGTAATTGCAACATGGTTAAAAATTGTTTTTGCATGCGTTTTCCTCTTCAAAGTAACCTCAATGTACCATGGATCAATTCAAGAAAATACCGTATTTTCTTACACTTAGACAAGTTATTAAGTTGCCCACATTATCTGTGGATAACTTTGTTATTAAATTGTAAGAAACACAGCCAAGCCTTATAAATACTGACCATCTTGCCGCTTGATCAATTTTCGCCCCAATACATATAAAATATATTTAAATCAATAATTTAATAGATAAATACTATAAATTAGTTTAATTAAATTACATAAATTATCACCATGGCCATCGATAAAAGAAAATCTGTTGATAAAAAAATAATTGTTACAATTTAAAGCTTGACTTTAACTCATTTACCAAGAAATCCAATAGCGACAATAGGTTACAATAATACCTAGTCCATTCTCCATTATGTTATTTGCTGACAATCGGCGATCAAAATAACAAACCGTAAAAACTTCATGCTAGTATCAGGCAATAATTATTAACTATAAGGTATCGACATGAATCAACCAGCCAGTGCTTATGGCGAAATGCTTGGACATCCTAAAGGATTATTCGTTTGCTTCGCGACTGAAATGTGGGAACGATTTTCTTTTTATGGCATGAAATATCTGCTTTTGCTTTATCTCACTAAATATCACCTTTTTACTGACGCTATGGGTCTAGATGTACTCGGTGGCTACGCAGCCTTAGTATATGCCATGCCGGTTATTGGCGGCTTATTAGCTGACCGTTACTTGGGGATGCGCAAAGCCGTTGTTTTTGGTGGCATTTTACTTGTTCTCGGTCATTTGGGTATGGCCGTTGAAGGGCATCAAGCCTATATGCAAGGGGATCAAATCATACGAGACAACCAAGCCCTGCAGGTATTTTATTTTTCTCTCGCCCTTATCGTTATCGGGGTGGGCTTTTTGAAACCTAATATTTCTACCATTGTTGGTAAACTTTACAGTGAAAATGACCCTCGTCGTGATTCGGGTTTTACCATTTTTTACATGGGTATTAACTTAGGTTCGTTTATTGCCACCCTACTCTGCGGCTATTTAGGTGAAACCTACGGTTGGATGTATGGTTTTGGTGCAGCGGGTATTGGCATGTTGCTAGGTCTGATAGTGTTCCTGTGGGGTCAAAAATACCTCGAAGGTCATGCTGAACCAAACAATCCAAACCTTTTGCTTGAAGCTAGCCCCATTGGTTTGAGCAAGGAAAAAACCATTTACGCTAGCGCGCTTTTAGCCTTATTTGTCGTCTGGCAAATGCTGCAATATCACGCTGCGGTTAGCTTCACCTTAAATGCACTGTCAATCATGGTGGTCGTCGGTTTAATCTGGTTCTTGTTCACCCAATGCAACAGTGTTGAACGCGGTCGCATGGGGGTTTTGATGACGCTCACGATCTCCACCGTCGTTTTTTGGGCTCTTTTCGAACAAAGTGCAGCATCTATGACTCTTTACGCCGACCGTGTTCTTGATCGCAATCTACTCGGCTTTGAGCTTACTGCAGCGCAGTTTGGCGCAATGAATGCCTTCTTTATTTTTACCACTGCGCCCTTCTTTGCTTGGCTTTGGATGGCACTTGCCAAACGCGGCAAAGAACCGTCTACGCCAGTTAAGTTTGGACTTGGCATCATTCAGGCAGGTTTGGGGTTCGCCGCTCTCGTATATGGCGCGGAGCACCCAGACGAATTAGGTAAAGTTGCCGCAGGATGGATGGTACTAGCTTACTTCCTGCATACGACAGGTGAACTATGTTTGTCACCTGTCGGCCTATCGGCCGTGACCAAACTAGCAGTTCCAAAAGTAGTTGGGGTTATGATGGGCTCTTGGTTCTTGGCGACAGCCTACTCCGAAATGGTAGCTGCGCAGATCGCAAAAATTGCCTCGATTGAAACTGTATCAGGAGAAGTCGCCGATGTTGCCATGGCGTTGGCATCATATACAACGCTGTTTGAGAAGTTAACGCTTGTCGGTGTCGGATTCGGTATTTTATTGATCATTGTCTCTCCGCTGTTAAAGAAACATATGCACGGCGTGCATTAATCAAATTCAGCGTAAAATACAAGGGGCAGTTTAGACTGCCCTTTTTTATAACAACCTCACTAATCTAAAGCCGGTATCGTCATGCCGGTAATCTCGATAGCGCCAACTTCGATATGACACTCTAAGCTTGTGAGCGTTTAACATGTAAGACCCGCCGCGTAACATAGCACGATGACAACTATCAGCTTTTGCAGCGGATCCATCGACAGGTGCGAGACTATAATCCTCTGTGGCGCAATCTATGGTCCACTCCCATACGTTGCCGTGCATATCGTAAAGTCCGTAAGCATTGGCAGAATATTGTTTAACAGGAACGGCACTTTCAGCATCACAGCTTACCAGCCCACCATAACGTGCTAAGTTACAATTCAATTCATCAAAACCACTGTAATTGCCTAGACTGCCTGCTCGGGCGGCATATTCCCATTGCGATTCTGTAGGTAATTGGTATATCTCACCGGTTTGAACAGACAGCCATTTGGCGTAGGCAGTTGCATCATCTAAGCTCACACGCGTGATCGGGTGCTGCTCCGACAAACAATTAGGCATAACTCGCTTAATCGATTCAATAAACTTTTTATAGTCGGCGCAGGTTACCTCAGACTGCCCCATCGCAAACGGTAAATCAAAGTTGACTTTTCGGGTTGGTAACTCCTGCCAATCACCCTCACCGACATTATCGCCTTGCAAGAAACCACCCGCTGGAACAACGACCATCTGTGGCCCTGGTGAGCCGTCTAAGAGTTGATCAGCAAACACTTCACCAATTTGTCTGGGCACTGCAGAAAGCTTAACTGACAGCTCGTAAGGACGATTCTCGTTTACATCGAGCGAGATGGTGTCAGAAAGATAGCCAGGTTTAGCAAACGTTAACTGGTATTGCCCCAACTCGATATCGATAGAATCACGAACAAGCAGGGACTGAGATTTTCCAGCATGGTCCTGCCAAGTCATTGAAGCCCCTGGCGGCCACACAGATAACTGAAGACTTGCGACTTGTTTTGACAAGGCAAGGTTAATAGTCAGATCGTCACCCGCAGCAACATCCAACCATATTCTCTCGGTTTGGAAATCGGGCGCACTAAACTCGACCCGATACTTGCCGATCGGCAGACGCTCCTCAAGAGACAATTCTCGCTGTAAACCCGGCAAGTAAATGCGTGTATTAGCCGGAGTGACTTGAAAAACCACTCTACCCTCGAGTACTGGGGCAGTCCTATTTTGAGAATCAGATGACTCGCAGCCTAACAGCGCAATTATCATAACCAGCAGACACCCTTTAGCCACCGGAAACCACCCGCAATATTTGTCCACACAACCATGCCGCATAGGTACCGAGGGCATAGCCTAAAACTGCTAACAACACACCTACGGGTGCAAGCGCAGGATTGAATGCCGCGGCAACAACAGGTGCAGACGCAGCGCCACCCACATTCGCTTGGCTACCCACAGCCATAAAAAACAAGGGGGATTTAATCCGCCACGCCACAAATAGCATTAAGCCCGCATGAATCGCCATCCAGATAAAACCTATGACAAAGTATATGGGGGTTTCAGCAAGTGCAGCGATATCCATTTTTAGGCCAATCGTCGCTACTAAAATATAAATAAATACTGAACCAATTTTAGATGCGCCAGCACCCTCCAAGGTTCGCAATGAGGTCCGTGATAGAACAATACCCAGACTGGTTGCAACCACAATCAACCAGAAAAAATGACTGGTTAGACTAAAGCGCGCAGTTCTCGGAAAATTCTCAGCAAAAAATGGCGATAACAGATCTGCACAAAAGTGAGCCAACCCAGAAGCCGTAAAACCCACAGCTAAAATAATCATGAGCTGTTGAAGTGAAGGAATGACAGCGTATTGTGCTTGTAACTCAGACATTTTTATTTCAATTTGACGTATAGCGCTGTTATCAACCGCACGTTTTTCATCAATAACTTTGTGATTTGCTGCCAGATACAACAATACAGCCATCCAGACGTTTGCCATCAGAATATCGACAGCTACCATCGCTGAGAAAATATCGTCACCCACCCCAAAAATCTCTTTCATGGCCGTTTGGTTAGCGCCACCGCCGATCCAACTTCCCGCCACAGTTGTCATACCTCGCCATACTGCGCTAGGCCCTTCTATGCCGAGGGTTTCAGG
>JALRIU010000081.1 GCA_023255355.1 Pseudomonadales bacterium
TTTATCGCGCCACAGTTTACCATATTGAGAAGCCATATTTCGGCTACTCACAACCAAATGACCGTCTTTTTTAAGTACACGGGCCACTTCATCTAATAATCCTTCAGGATCGGGCAAATGCTCAAGGATTTGCGGAATGACTACTAAGTCTATGGTGCGATTTTTATGTAAAAGACGTCCGTCGGGCATTAGTTCAAATGAGACGTTATCAAGCGCTATCCCCTCTTGAAGCAAGCGCTCTCGAATGAACGTCAAGTTGTGAGTCGAAAGTTCCGCTACTGAAAGTTTGCATTTATTCCCCAAGATTTTGCAAAGCGCTGTTGTTGATGTTCCTCCCCAAGGCATGATTTCAAGCGCCCGACCATCACGAATGGTTGGCAGCAGACTGTGTTCGACACTCTGAGCCTCACCTTGTCTGTTTGAAACATACACATTCGCCAAGGGAGATTTGGCCCACACGGCGTACCCTCTAAAATCCGCAATCTGAGCTAATGACCAATTTCCAGGATCCCATTCAGCGAACGGGTTAACGTTGTTAGTAATCTCGAAATACGGATAGTCATCGGCAGGTATGACTGGGTAAGTCGCGTTTGACGGACGATCAAAGTGTTCCCATGAAAAAACCTCATTCACGGGGCGGCGTGGTGCTTTGATAACTGGCGCGCTATTCTTAGCTTTTCCGATTGCTAGTGCACCCTGAATTTCAAAATTTTTTGGTACTTTGAGAAAACTTCGTAACTCATCCTGATCGCCAATCCCTGCGTTCCATATGCATTGATAGCCGCGCAAATGTGCTGATAGCATCATATGGTAGCAAGCGCCTGCGACTGACTGAACAATAGAAAAATTTCCATGAGTCCAGCCTTTCTGAAAGCACAGGTATATTAACGCGCTGCAATATTCGAAATGGTGATTTCCACCAGAAATTTCCCTCGCGTGTTTCTTTCGCTCTGGGTCTGCTACAACAATGAAATGCCAATTTTGTTGATTGCAAGAAGATGGTGCTTGAAGGCCGTCCGCAATAATTTCTTCTAGTTCTATGGGGTCAATAGAAGAGCCATCAAAGTCGCGACATGAATATCGCTCAGCTAGTCTGTATAAAATCTCTGTGAAATGTGGATGTTTGCGATTTTTTTCGTGTGTTTCGTTGGGATCAATTAGTGTCAATTTTAGCTCCCAGTTTACTGCAGTTTGCGAAGGTTTTAGCCCCTAAAAATGCCTGTCGGCGACAAATTCCATAGGTTGACGAAGTTAACATTTCAGCATGCTCGAGATGTTCTTGATGGACTGAAACTGAGTAATTTCTAGAAGAGAGTTCCAAAAATCATTGCGTGTGCTCTCATCTAATTTGCGTGCCGTATTTTCTAAGAATTTTTGTTTTATCAAATTAGGCTCGACCGGTCTGCTCGCGGTTCCCTTGACATCATGTATGGTGATGTCCGCCACACTTGAGTCTTTCCTTTTAACTCTAACATACGCAGGAAAAACATTGGGGAAACCTGAGTTTTTCATTGGTGTCCACTCAATTTTTTTTGCTAATTCAATAACTGGCTTGGAAGGCTTTTTCTCAAATGAATGAACGTCAATTTTTCCTTTTATAAGTAGTAACGCTATACAATATGGCAGCGCCCATTTTGCATCATAGCCGGATAAGGGGTTCTGTTTTCTGTCCCATGGTTCACAGATTAAAGGCGCTTGCGCGTTTGCCACTTTTAGATGGATCTTATCCACGTCACGCGCAGTCAAGCCATCCTGCATTAGCTGTTGGATCGCCTCCAAAAAGGGGTGAATATAGTGACAACAGGGATATAGTTTAAAGGCAGCGTTCTGACTGTGCCAAACTTGGCCCAGATCTCCCAATTGATCCAATAAATTTCCTGAAGTTCTAGCAAATGATTTCATAACCCCCAGAGGGTTTTCAAGAATTCCAGGCGGGCCCGTCATGCCCGATTTACTCAGCTGTACAGCTTTTATTCCAATATGGGCGGCCCAACCTGGGTTCAAAGCCTTAACGCTTGAACCATTTTCTAAAAACGCAAGAAGGCCTGATGCTTGTGACCCAGCGATTCCGATAGCATTTTCCGTTACTTCTTGGCTTAAGCCATGCAGGCGACATGTTATCGCAGCGGTCGCGATCGAACCGGCAATAGATGTCACCTGAAAACCATTTTTTTGGAACATGCCAGGGGCAGCTAGGCCAATTCGTATCATTATTTCGTATGCTAAAATATACCCTATTAGCATTTCAGCTCCGCTGCAATTTGCCTCCTCTGCAGCGGCTAAAGCTGATGGTGCGGCAACCGCGCTTCCGTGGATTACCGAGCTTGTGTGCGTGTCATCATATTCAAGAGAATGGATTAACATCCCATTTAGTAATGCAGCGTCGGCTGGTGACGAACTATTGCCACCGATACATGTTGCCGATCCCCCTTTGTCTACAGAGCCATACCATCTTTTTTGCATGGTTCCTGCAGAAGCTGCTAATCCTACCCCAATGGCGTCTGCAAAATGCAATTTAGCAGACTCGATAACGTGCGTTGGAATGTCATATTCTTTCACAGCGGTGGTGAAATTTGTGATTAAATGAGATGCGGACATCATTGCATATTGATTTCATGCATTGCGCGTAATCCACCGTTGCGACCCAGTACCAGCGCTGTGATTAATCCGTTTCCAGAAGCATAGCCCATGGCCCCTTTGGCACCGCTTATCCCTGCCGCAGCTCCCCCGCCAGCGAATAGGTTTTTAATAATACTTCCGTCTTTACGCATCACACGTGCATGGTTATCGACCTTCAAGCCACCTTGAGTGTGAAATAGTCCAGGCTTCACCTGGACGATGGCATAAGGCGCTTGTAGCGGTGCCATTTCAAACTTTTTGCGACCATACAAATCATTTGCACTGCCTGTTGCAGCTTTGTTGTAAGCTCTAATGGTTTCTTCAAGGGGCTTGGTCGGTAGATTGGCTTTCTCGGCTAAACCTTGGAGAGAGTTCGACCATTTGATCGCCCCCATATTGGACATTTCAGCATATTCCTCTTCAGCCAAGGCGATTGCGTGTATTTGCTCGTCGTATACTGCCCAAGCGAATTCGCCTTGTTTACGCACTTGTGCCGCGAACCCCGAGTAACCATCATCTTCGTTGCCAAACCGCTCACCATCACTGCCAACCAAAACTCCACCCTTTTCGATTGTCGTCCAGCTGAGCAATTGGCCTTGTGGGTAGGCGACGGCTGCATATCCTTGGTAGGCTGCCATGTTGCCGAGATCTGCCCCAAGTGATTGACCCCATTCAATGGCATCACCAGTG
>JALRIU010000085.1 GCA_023255355.1 Pseudomonadales bacterium
GATTTACTGTGCGACGCATTATGCGCTGCCTTAAACACTAACCCTGACAAGGCGAAATGCATCAGCTCCCACCGTTGGCTTTTTGGGAGAAGCACCAATCATACCGTAGCCGATGCGTGCCTTTGGGATTCGAAAAACAACATTGGACTTGCAGCTGACTGGCTCAATGGTGGCGGACTTCACGCGGCACTCATAAGTGCCGACAATCTTTTACAGCGAATGACAGAATAATTTTATGATAGCCATCCATTGGTTTAGACAAGATCTTAGAATCGCAGACAACCCAAGTTTATTGTCCGCCATTGAAAGCGGGCACTTACTACCAATCTTTATTTTGGATGAAGTTAACAATCCTGAAAACGCCCGCGGCGGCGCTAGCAAGCTTTGGTTACACCATTCATTAAATGCGCTCAATAAAGCATTAGATGGTAACTTGCGCGTCTATAGCGGTGACGCCAAAGCTATCATCATGCAGCTTTGTGATGAACACAATATTAGTAAAGTATGCTGGAATCGCTGTTATGAAGGTTGGCGCAGAGAGCGTGATGGCATCATTAAGGCTCAGCTTAAGGCTCGATCGATTGAGGCTGAAAGTTTTAATGGCAGTTTGCTTTGGGAACCCTGGACTATCGTTAAAGGCGACGGCACACCTTATAAGGTTTTTACCCCATTTTTCAAAAATGGCTGCTTGAATGCTCCAGAACCTTCACAGCCGCTGTCAGCACCGACTAACATTCAATATGCCTCGGGGGATTTTGGCTCCCTAAACTCGGTCAATGATCTTAACTTACAGCCAACCATCGACTGGGATAAAGTGATGCTTGAGCACTGGCAAATTGATGAGCAGGGTGCCCTTGATCGATTAAAACGATTTGCTGAAGAAGGTGTAAGCAATTACAAAGAGGGTCGCAATCTACCCGCTCATGAGTGGACTTCAAAATTATCACCCTATATGCATTGGGGCCTGATCTCACCGAGAACAGTGTGGCACAGCGCCAACATGATGGGCGACGATGAAAATGTTTATACCTTTAAATCTGAACTAGGCTGGCGCGAGTTTTCTTACAGCCTGCTGTATTTTAATCCCGATATGCAATGGGCAAACATCAACAAAAAATTCGATGCCTTCCCTTGGGAAAAAGACACAACCCTCATCGATGCTTGGCAACGTGGTCAAACAGGATACCCGATCATTGATGCGGGTATGCGCGAACTTTGGCAAACAGGTTATATGCACAACCGGGTACGTATGATTGTCGGTTCATTTTTAGTAAAAAATCTTTTACAGCACTGGCACCATGGTGAAAAGTGGTTTTGGGATACCCTGTTTGATGCCGATTTTGCTAGCAACAGCGCCAGTTGGCAATGGGTTGCAGGATGCGGTGCCGATGCCGCCCCCTATTTCAGAATTTTTAATCCCGTTACGCAAGGCGAAAAATTCGACCCAGACGGCGAATATACCCGTCGCTGGGTTCCTGAACTAGCTGAACTCCCCAAAAAATATCTCTATCAGCCCTGGGAAGCCCCACCAATGATGTTGCAAGCAGCAGGCGTAAAACTTGGCGAAAACTATCCTCAGCCGATTGTTGATTTAAAAGCCTCGCGCGAGCGAGCCTTGGCAGCTTTTAAATCGATGCGGACAGACTAATTATTTACCTCTGACATAAAATGCTTCTAAGAGACTCCCGCTTAATAGTTTGCACAAATAGACTCTCACGCCATCGAATATATGCATTAGAATAATTCATTCATTATTTTAGTCAGAGGTTGAAATGTCATTACCCGCATCTTTGAAGCAGTCCCTCAAACTCCCCCTTGTGGTCTCACCCATGTTTCTTGCCTCTGGCCCAGATTTAGTCTTGGCAACGTGCAAAGCTGGTGCCATTGGAACCTTCCCTGCCCTCAACCAGCGCACCAGCGAAGGTTTTGAAGAGTGGCTAAAAATTATTACCTCAAGCCTCACCAAAGACGATGCTGCTTTTGGGGTTAATATTATTGTCAATCCAAGTAACCCACGTGTTATCCCAGACTTGGAATTGTGCGTTAAGTATAAAGTTCCATTGGTGATTACTTCATTAGGGATCGACCAGCGGGTTATCGATGCGGTTCACAGTTATGGCGGTTTAGTGTTTCACGACATCATCAACGTTCGCCATGCAAAACGCGCGGCGCGCGAAGGCGTTGACGGTATCATTGCCGTAGCCGCAGGCGCCGGAGGCCACGGTGGTAACCTAAGCCCACTCGCGCTGACATCGGAAATTAGAGAATTCTTTGATGGCACCATTTTATTAGCTGGCTGCATAAATAATGGTGGCCATGTTGCCGCTGCGCGCGCCATGGGTGCTGACCTAGCTTATGCAGGCACTCGATTTATTGCCACCAAAGAAGCACAAGCCGTTGAGAACTATAAGGCAATGATCCTGGAATCTGCTGCTGCAGATATCATCTACACACCCAACATTTCAGGGGTATATGCTAACTTCTTGCGCGAAAGTATTAAAAATGCAGGCTTCGATCCAGACAACTTAGCGCCTAAAACAGATATGGATATTGTCGAAGAGCTTGGATTGAAAGAACAAGAAGGCGACAAGAAAAACGGCGCTTGGCGCGACATTTGGTCAGCTGGCCAAGGCGTTGGTGGTATTCATGATATCCCCAGTACAGCTGAACTAATCACTCGTATGTCGACTGAATACCGCGAAGCGGTCAATCGTATTAATGAATTTTAAGCGAACTGAATTCGCTTAAGCATAGAGTTCATTTACATAACGTTTAACGACACCATCCCAGGTAAACCTTGTCGCAGCAGCATTAGTGCGCAGGGTTTGCCATTCTTTGGCAGACATATTCAAGGTTAAATGCAAGGCAGCCACCATGGCTTCGCCTTGCTCAACGCTATTGTGACCACTAAAGCTAATACCATTATGCTGGTGCTCGACAGTATCAGCCAAACCACCAACTGCGTGCACCAAACAAGGTTGACCATGACGCATAGCTATCATCTGACTAATGCCGCATGGCTCAAAAGAACTTGGCATGATGAATATATCGCCATTTTCATATAACAATTGTCCAAGCTCGGCAAAAAAGCCTTCAAGAAACACAAAGTTTTCATGGCGTTTAGCAGCGGCATGCAAAAATTGCTGCAGCATTGGATCGCCATTACCCACCAAAACAAAACACCCTTGATCACCCAGTGTCGATAAAAATTCATCAATGACAAATTCACCGTTTGATGTCTGCTGTCGCATGATAAGCATTTTTTGATCGGAGATACGGCCCACTGAGGTAAGCAAAAGCTTTCTGTGCAAGCCTGATTTTTTGATACTGGTCAGACGATCTATAGCCAACTTATGTAGAGCCTGTTTAGCAGGGTCAGAACCGGCAATACGACACATATCATCAAGTAAAAAATCAAACAGCTCGCCTCTGTCGATCGGAGAGCGTTGGTGCTCAGGGTAGTCGACACCATTTAGGATACCTAGTAAGCGACCTTGTTGATCGGCCTGCTGCATGTCGGCCTCTAATCCCTCACCACCAAAAAACCCAATATCGTGATTACTGCTTTGCATGACCTCTTTGGCATACGTTGGCGACACGACATGAACCTTATCGCTCAAATTAATCGCGGCGTGCATAGGGTTATAACAATCCCGATAGCGTGGGTCGATGATGCGATCGTCAATGGTAATATTATTGCCGTACCATGCCGCTAACGACGAACTATTGCCATGCAATGGTCTAATACCCTGCAACGCCAAATTGTGAACGGTATAAACGGTTGGTAGCGCTTGCAGACATACATAGTCTTTATGAAGAGCACGCAAAGTAGCGAAATTTGCCGCATGCCAATCGTGCAAATGAACAACATCAATAGATGTTAGCACCTGCTGTTTTATTAACTCAGCGGCAGCGATAGAAAACAATGCAAACTTGGTGGCATCATTGGCAAAAGGTCTGTCCGGTGGATCATTACAATAAATTGCACCTGCGCCACCAACGGCAAAAATAGGATGCTCCAAAACGAGATGGCGAACACCATCAACCGCAAAAGGGGCAGGGACCTCATACAAGTCAACGTCGTAATTAATGCCCGCAAATGGCACTATGATTGTCTGTAATTTTGAAGCACCATGCAACGTCGAAAACCACTGATAGCCAGGGGTTAACACATCAACCTTGTGTCCAAGATTGGCAAGGGCTTTTGGAACATCGCGAATGACGTCACCGATCCCGCCGACCTTGCCTTTCGGCAAGGCGTCGTTCTCAGAAGAAAGCATTAAAATATTCAAAAAAAGATCCTAGGTAATTACGTCTGGCTTTTGACGACCTGTAAACGCAGAAATCCCAGCGAGTTGATCTGCAGCAATGATCAAATCAGCCAACGCTTTCTGAGGATCATGGCTCACATGGAAGGGATCACCCTCATAGCGATCAAAGTAAACACGCAATGTGGCACCTGATGTACCCGTGCCTGACAAACGCATTACGATACGACTTCCATCTGTAAATAAGATTCGAATGCCTTGTTTTGCACTCTCGCTGCCATCGATAGGATCGATATAGTGGTAATCATCCGCAGATTCAACGGTTAAATCACCTACTTGCTGACCCGCCATCGTAGAGAGTTTGGTTCGTAACTGTTCGATCATCTCACTAGCTTTTGCGCTATCGACGTTTTCATAATCATGGCGACTAAAGTAGTCGCGGCCATATTTAGACCAATGTTCACGCACAATGGTACGAGCGGGTTGATTTCTTTCAGCCACAATATTTAGCCAAAACAATACAGCCCAAAGTCCATCTTTTTCACGCACATGGCTAGAGCCAGTACCAAAGCTTTCTTCGCCACACAGGGTGATTTTACCGGCATCCATTAGGTTGCCAAAAAATTTCCAGCCGGTAGGCGTCTCATAACAAGGAATTTCTAGCGCAGCGGCAACACGGTCAACAGCGCGCCCCGTTGGCATAGAGCGAGCAACACCGGCCACTCCCTCTTTATATGCTGGCACTAAATGGGCATTATCCAACAACAAGGCCAAGCTATCACAGGGGTTTATATAGAAACCACTACCTAACACCATATTGCGATCACCATCGCCGTCTGAGGCTGCACCAAAAGCCAGTGGCTCAGTACCGTTCATTCGCTCGACTAGCTCATGGGCATGGACCAAGTTAGGATCAGGATGACCGCCACCAAAATTTTCACTTGGAACACCGTTCATCACGGTGCCCTCAGGTGCGCCAAGACGCTTTTCTAAAATCTCTATAGCATAGGGGCCTGTCACGGCGTGCATGGCATCGAAGCACATTTTGAAACGACGATTGCTCAGCAGGCTACGCATCTTTTCAAAATCAAATAATTCTTCCATCAGGTCGGCGTAATCGCTTACTGGATCAATAATGCTAATCTCAGTATTAAGCACTTGCGTTGACCCGATAGTATCAAGATCAACGTCAGCCGAATCACAGCTCAAATAATGCTCAAGAGACTTGGTGGTCGCAAAAATAGCTTCAGTCACTTTTTCAGTTGCTGGACCGCCATTGCTGCCATTAAATTTAATACCAAAGTCTTCATCTGGCCCACCTGGATTATGGCTTGCTGATAAAACAATCCCACCGATGGTTTGGTATTTACGAATTACGCATGACACTGCAGGGGTAGATAGAATACCCCCTTGCCCAATAATTAACTTGGCAAAACCATTGGCAGCTGCCATTCGGATAATTGTTTGTATCGCTTGACGATTGTAATAGCGACCATCACCACCAACCACAAGCGTTTGTCCTTGACAGGTCTCGATAGAATTAAATATAGCCTGTACAAAGTTCTCTAAATAATGGGGTTGTTGAAACACAACCACTTTTTTGCGCAGACCTGATGTTCCAGGGCGCTGATCATCATAGGTGCTCGTAGCAACCGTAATAATTGACATTAATACTCTCCAGCCTTAGAAGAAGCCTTCTTCTTGGCCCAACATACCTCTAGTCACCAACACAACACCGCTTGAAGATACTCTAAAACCATTGGCACGATCTTGATCATGATCGATACCAATGTGCATACCGTCAGGGACTTGGCAACCGCGATCGATGATCGCTTTATTAATTTTACAATGCATACCGATAGTCACATCAGGAAGAATAACGGATTCATTCATAATGGAATAAGAACGAACATTGACACGATTAAATAACACGGACTTCCTAATTTCGGCACCAGATATTATACACCCTGCTGACACCATTGATTCAAGTGCAATTCCTCTTCTATCTTGCTCTTCGAACACAAACTTTGCTGGTGGCAGTTGTTCTTGATACGTCCATAATGGCCAATCGCGGTCATATAAGTTCAGCTCAGGGACGGTATATAACAGTTCCATGTTTGCTGACCAAAACGAGTCAAGGGTACCCACATCTCGCCAATAAGCACGACCACCAGTCCTAGGGTCACGGAAAGCAAAGGCATTTACATGGTGCTCTTGGATGATTTTAGGAATGATGTCGTGGCCAAAATCGTGGCTCGATTTTGGATCTCGTGCATCTTTGATTAAACAGTCAAATAAAAAATCTGTATCGAAAATGTAGTTACCCATCGAGGCCAAACAGAGCTCAGGATTATCGGGCAATGGATCAGGATACTCGGGTTTTTCAACAAAGTTAACCACACGATTATCCGCATCAACGCCCATTACACCGTAGGATTTAGCGGCCTCTGCGATAGGCACTTCTAAACAAGACACAGACATGACAGCGCCTTTTTCGACGTGCTCGGCCAACATCAAGCCATAATCCATTTTATACACGTGATCGCCGGAAAGGACCATAACGTACTTGGGCTGTTCAGCACGAATAATATCTAAGTTTTGATAGATAGCATCCGCAGTACCTTGATACCAACTATCAGAGTAGCGCTGCGAGGCTGGCAATACTTCAACCCCTTCGCCAAGCTCACGCTTAAAATGCGACCAACCACGCTGCAGATGACGTACCAAAGAGTGTGATTTATATTGAGTTAGTACCCCTACTCGTCTAATACCCGAGTTAATGCAATTGGATAAAGGGAAATCAATAATTCGATATTTACCACCAAAATAAAGGGCCGGTTTTGCTCGCCAATCTGTCAGCTCAAACAGTCGTGAACCACGCCCCCCTGCTAAAACTAGAGCCATTGTGTCTTTTGTCAAACGGCTAATGTGACGTCTTTGCTCTACCATGAAAGGTCTCCGTTATTATTTGAGTTTCAGATGTATCATCTCTTACCGAGACTCTGCAAGCTAAAACTACTAATGTGATAATCATCTTGCTTAGAATCTTCACGATGCATAATGAATGCCTCGTTATAAACATTAAAAGAAGCCTCTATTAAACCTTCTGCCAGGTCAGCTAATGGTCGCTTTGAACGGTAATTCATGACTAACACATCCTCTGACCGAAGGGTCTCAAAATGGGGCAGCTCTGCATCTGGGTAGAGTTTTAATACCTCTCTATGAATCGTATCGTTGACACTTTCTAAAAAATCAAAGGTTGATGTATGGCTTGCAAAAAAATCGCTATGCCCTTCTTTGAATCGCGGTAATAGATAATGCCCAAAGTTCTTAACCAATTGAGGAGAAGGAATACTAGTAAGGCTGCTCAATGCTGCAACCATATCCATCAGTTCTTTGTAATCGTACTTACCCACCGCGGTATAACTACCACCATTGGGTACACCAGATTGGGTTATCATTTTGTCCGCCACTTCAGGAGTGAAAACGTCCTCCACCATTTCGACAAACTCTGTAAATACCATACCTTTCATTTGTGACATTCCTATTAAAGTTCAAATGAAATATAGGAAGCAAGCTGGATACGGTCAAGTGAGATATTGGCAAGATAAGAAATCAGCATCCAGTAATTTTACTGTATAAAAATACAGCTTTTTGTTGCAATCTGTTTTCCTTTGATTATACTGTTTAAAAATACAGTACTAATGGAGAACACCAATGACTGAAGTTGCCTTTACCCAAGTAGATTACAGCAAGTTTAGAATGGCTAATCGCCGGTTTTCAGTTGGCCATATTCGTGCCGATGGTGATGCCACAATTATTTATGATGCAAAAAACCGCCCGATGGCAATGATGAAAGCTGCATCGATTGACGCAGAAGGCCGTTGTCACAATCCAGAGTATTTTGTTCGTAGTGTTTGATCTATAAGGAATATAAAAAAATACGAGGTAATTCTGCGACGAACTAGAGCTTTTTAAGCATAACAACACGCGAATTAATCATCTCTTTATAAGATTGAACTAAATCGGGTGATCTACCTTGTTGCTCATTAAGTTTTTGAGTCAAGATAGCAATCTCATGTTGCAATTGCTGCTTTAACTCTAGAGAACCAATTTCATCTTTGTCAGATGAACGTGAACCCAAGCCTCGATCTTCAATATGTTTTTCGATCTTATTGCTCATTAAATTTCTTTTTTACAAAAGTGTTACAAGACCTTAACACTTAAATTGCAAACTATCCATTAATAATTTTTTAATGCTTGGCTTATTTTTTTAGATAAAGTGACGGCTCACCATTGGGTCTACTTTTAAAGCGTCGATGGGCCCAAAGATACTGACTAGGATCGAGTTCAATTGCCTGCTGGGTCAGTGACGAGATTAATGCCATATCTTGTTCACGACTATCTGAAGGGAAGTTATCTAAAGGCTCGCTAAGCGTCACGATATAGGGTTTTTTCTGTGACCAATCGCGTCTTACAGAAAAAAACTGCACGATGGCACCCGTTCGTTTTGCAACATCTGCGGCCGAAGTAACCCAGGCAGTAGGAATACCAAAAAATGGCACAAACACCGCGCCACGTTTACCCAGATCCTGATCGGGGACCATTAAGGCGACCTCATTGTTATGTAGAGAAGTCAAAAATGCTCGAATATTTTTACGACCTATCAAGCGTACTGGAAATCTTAAACGCCCTCGGCCTGATAGAAATTCAAATACCGGGTTGTCTTGAATACGGTAGATCACATTAAACGGAGTCTGTTTAACAACGGCTGCATATGACATCTCAAGACAGGTATTGTGCATGCTCACTAGCAATAACGGCTTATCACTATCGATACCTTTTCTAAAGACCTCAACATTTTCAACTTGGGTTAGGCTATAAAGACGTTCAGGACGAGACCACCATACCAAACCACACTCAAACAAAGTACAGCCCATTCCTTTGAAGCTATCGCGGCATATACGGTCTCTTTCAACCTTACTCAGATCCGGAAAGCAAAGCTCTAAATTTCGCTCTGCGATCCTGCGCCGCCCTCTTGCAACGTTGTAAAATAAAACACCAACGCTTTCACCTAGTAATCTGACGAATTGGATAGGAAATCGTGTAACAACCCACAAAAAGCCAAACCAAATCCATATTGGCCAGTGTTTGGGGGCAAACAGGGACCAGCGCCATTCATAATCTTCGGGGCGCTCCTGATCGGCGTGCAGCGTCCTCATTCGTCGCTGCCGCCCTCAACTTCTATGCGATCTACTTTTTGTAATCCGCGAGGAAGTTTATGTCCACGGCGACCACGCTCACCTATATAGTGTTCCATTTCGCTAAATTTAAGCGATAGATGACGCTTGCCAGCATGTAACACTAATACTTCATGTGGTCGCATGACTTGCGCACCGACCAAATACTCGAATCGATCCTTGACCCGCGCCGAAGGTATACCTAACATTTTATTACCCTTGCCTCTGGCCATAACTGGGAGATCCGCTAGTGGAAATACGAGCATGCGACCTTCGTTACTGACCGCGACCACATAGGCATTTTCAGTTGCCCCAACTTTGACGGGCGGCTTAACTCGCCCTCCTGCAGGTAAACTTAAAACAGACTTTCCAGCTTTATTCTTAGAAATAAGTTCATCTAAATTGGTTACAAAACCATATCCAGCATCTGAATACATAAGGTATAAATCGTCACCTGCCCCCATCATACCGCTTATAAAGTCAGCGCCGGAGGGAGGATTAATTTTACCGGTGACCGGCTCACCCTGCCCCCTTGCTGAAGGCAAGGTATGGGCCGGCAGCGAATAGGTTCTGCCAGTTGAATCAAGGATAATGACCATCTGGTTAGACTTACCTTTGACAGCAAACCTAAACTGATCTCCCGATTTATAACTGAGTCCAACAGCGTCCACATCATGTCCCTTAGCTGCCCGGATCCATCCCTTCTCGGACATCACCACGGTAACGGGCTCAGTACTCATCAACTCAACTTCGGAGTAGGCTTTGGCTTCACTGCGTTCAACCAAAGGTGAACGACGCTCATCACCAAATTCATCACGCAATTCGGTTAGTTCTTTTTTAACTAAAGTTTTCAATCGGCGAGGTGAGTCTAGTGTTGCTTGCAGATCGTCGCGCTCTTTTTCTAAATCAGATTGTTCAGAACGCAACTTCATTTCTTCTAAACGGGCCAATTGGCGTAAGCGAGTATCTAAAATATAGTCGGTTTGCACTTCGCTCAAACCAAACCTAGCCATCAATTCTTGTTTTGGATCTTCTTCCGTTCGAATGATATGAATCACTTCATCTAGATTCAAAAAGGCGATTAACAAACCATCTAAGAGGTGTAAACGGTGCAGTACTTTTTCAAGTCTATAACGCAGACGACGCGTGGTCGTATCAATTCTAAATTCGACCCACTCGCTTAAAATTTCATTCAGGCTTTTAACCCCAGGACGACCATTGATACCGATCATGTTCATATTGACTCGGTAGCTCTTTTCAAGGTCGGTGGTGGCGAACAAGTGTGCCATTAAGCCTTCAAAATCAATGCGATTAGAGCGAGGGACAATCACTAAACGGGTTGGATTCTCATGGTCAGACTCATCTCTAAGATCAGCAACCATTGGCAATTTTTTAGCCTGCATTTGGGCTGCAATCTGTTCCAGAATTTTAGCGCCAGAAACCTGATGAGGCAGTTCAGTCACCACGATTTCACCCTGCTCAATAGCATAGATAGCACGACATTTGATGCTACCGCGACCACTAGTATAAATATCGAGTAATTCGCGCCGGCTCGTAATTATTTCGGCAGCCGTTGGATAATCAGGTCCAGGTAAAAACTCAAACAACTCGCTTACGCTTGCTTTGGGGTTATCAATCACATGCAAAGTAGCGTTAACCACTTCGGTCAAATTGTGTGGTGGAATATCCGTGGCCATACCAACTGCGATACCGGTCGTACCATTCAGCAGTACCGATGGCGCTCGCGCAGGTAGGAAGCTAGGTTCGTCCATTGTGCCATCAAAATTAGGCACCCATTCGACAGTGCCCTGACCCAACTCATTTAATAAAATCTCTGAATAACGGGTCAATCTAGATTCGGTATAACGCATTGCAGCAAAAGATTTAGGATCGTCACTGCTTCCCCAGTTGCCCTGTCCATCAATCAACGGATAACGATAACTGAAATCCTGTGCCATGATCACCATGGCTTCGTACACCGAAGAATCACCATGGGGATGGAATTTACCGATCACATCACCCACTGTACGCGCAGATTTTTTATATTTTGCACTCGCCTTGAGACCAAGCTCAGACATGGCATAGACGATACGACGTTGAACAGGCTTTAAACCATCGCCAATAAAGGGTAATGCACGATCCAAAATGACGTACATTGAGTAATTGAGATAGGCTTGCTCGGTATACTGTTTCAGCGAAAGCTGTTCAATACCCTCAGCACTCATATCGATAATATCTGACATATTCTTATATTCCTTAGCTTGGACGATTATCCCTAGCAGATAACTGCCCTATCATAGCAACCTTGAACTCATAATGGGAACCACAAAAATGCTTGAAATATCATAAACTCGCCCTTATATATAAGATATCTCAAGGAGAATACAGTGACATCAGATAATACCCCCAAAGAACAAGATACCTTTGATTTTTTACTCGCTTTTTTTAAGACCGAATCAGGCGGCGGTATTTTACTGATGTTGGCAGCAGTGCTAGCTATTTTGATCGCGAACTCTCCTCTTTTACCACTTTATCAATTACTTTTAGATACACCCGTTGAAATTCGCATTGGTGCTCTCCAAATAGCCAAACCGTTATTGCTTTGGATCAACGACGGTCTGATGGCGATTTTCTTTTTTCTGGTGGGGCTGGAATTAAAACGTGAATTATTAGAGGGTGAACTTAGCCAATTAAGCAGCGTTGTATTGCCGGCAATTGGTGCAGTTGGAGGTATGCTTGTACCAGCACTTATATACTGGTGGTTTAATGGGCATAACGAGAATTTATTAGCTGGCTGGGCGATTCCTGCGGCTACCGATATCGCTTTTGCATTAGGAATTCTCAGTTTACTAGGCTCAAGAGTACCGACATCGTTAAAAATATTTTTAACCTCATTAGCAATTTTTGACGACATAGGCGCAATTGTTATTATTGCCCTGTTTTATACCTCAAAGTTTTCGCTTGGCGCTTTGTTGGTGGTGGCGATCTGCCTACCTTTATTAGTCATTTTGAATCGACGCAACGTAGTCTCGTTTACCCCGTATTTATTGATCGGCATCATTATGTGGGTCGCCATGTTAAAATCAGGCGTCCATGCCACCCTTGCTGGTGTGTTGTTAGCAGCATTTATTCCACTAAAGGACAAGGCTAATCCTACATTTTCACCGGTAAAAGCGCTTGAGCATGACTTGCATAGTATGGTGGCTTATGTGGTGCTTCCCATTTTTGCTTTTGCCAATGCAGGTATTTCTCTAGCCGGTGTCGGCCTCGATCAACTCATGCATAGCGTGCCGCTTGGCATTGCTAGCGGCCTGTTTGTGGGCAAACAAGTTGGCATCTTTGTCTTGTGCGGCTTAGCTATCAAGCTAGGAATCAGCAAAATGCCTAGTGGGATGTCGTGGTCAAGCCTTTATGGTGTAGCAGCACTATGCGGTGTAGGCTTTACTATGAGCTTGTTTATAGGGTCGCTAGCGTTTGAAGAGACGGGCATAGATATGATCTTTGATGAGCGCTTAGGTATTATTGTTGGCTCAATAGCTTCAGGCATTTTAGGGTATCTCATCTTAAATAAAGGACTGCCTAAGGGCGATTAGTTATCACCTCAATTTTATCGCTTTGATTTTCTGGAAATTTGGCCACATCGCCTAAAGGGCGCTGCTGAAGATAAAAATAAAGAGCCAAATTGGCGGCACATGCCAATATTATTACGATGATTATTCGCATTCCACAACTTCACGTTGACAGTAATAAAGACCATCGAACACCAAATCAGGACAAACAATGGGCTGAGAGGCCACTAACTCCGCCAAACTGTTTGCACCCCCGCCAGTAAAAATAATCTGGAAACTCTCATTTTCGGGCAAATACATTAGCGCCTGTTTTACAAATCCCTGTAACATCAATCTTGCGCCTTGGGTAACTGCTTGCGCAGTGTTTTTACCCAAACCTAAACCCGGAATTGCCTCAGTGGCTAACCAGCGTACTTTTTCCGTATCTTTAAACAGCGACCCTAACAACAAGTCATACCCAGGGACAATGTATCCACCGAGTTGCATGCCCTGACCACTGACCACATCAACAGTCAATGCAGACCCAGCATCGATCACACAACTAGCGCCATATTGGTGGTATGCAGCAAGCAAAACCAACCATCGGTCAACACCCAAACGATGAGGCTCATCATAGATACACGTTACGCCCTCGCTACATTGACTGACAACTGCCTGCTCAACACGGATGTTGAAATGTGTTTTGACCCATTTAGCAAGGTTGGCAACATAAATAGTGGAGGCAACACAGCTGATCCAACAAGCATCTATTGTGGCAGGCAGCTGCCCTTTTAGGTTGCTCAGTCCATTACCATCATGGTTCGCGAACTGGCCTCGAGCAATGACCGATTCAGCGTCCAGCAAGCGCCACTTATGATTGGTGTTTCCAATATCAAACTCTAATCTCATATTAAATGGCCGGCCTCAAACTGACTTCGCCACCATTAAAGCTTTTCAAGCCTTCCGGGGTCAAGATGATAAGTGCACCTCCGTTATCAACCCCCTGCGACGTACCAAAAATATAGTTATCACCTAATTGCACCATCACCTCGCGGCCTTTATAAACGTCATATTCCATCCATTCTTGGCGATAGGGACTAAAACTGGTGGTCTGAAACTTTTGTAACACTGACACAAGCTCGTTGACTATAGCCGCTACAATCATATTGCGAGAGGGTAATTGAGCACCCATGAGGCTTTGCAAATCAATCCATGGCTGATCGATGTGCTGACTGGCTTCAAGGCCCATGGCGACATTGATACCTATACCAATAACTACCTGACAATCACCGGCAGCATCGCCCTGCATCTCTAACAGGATTCCACCAAGTTTTTTACCATCGGTCACAATATCATTGGGCCATTTAAGCCCTACCTCAGATACACCCAAACCACGCAAAGAACGACAGACCGCTACCCCAACAGCAAGACTGAGCCCACCAAGAACAGAGGCACCACCGGTAAATTGCCAAACAAGCGAAAGATAGATATTACTTGCAAAGGGAGAAATCCAAGTTCGGCCTCGGCGACCCCGACCAGCCGTTTGCTGCTCAGCAAGATAAAGCGCAGCGTGCGTAACTCCTTGCTGAATGCCTTGCAAGGCTGAAGCATTTGTTGAATCGATCACAGCGTTTACAGATATTTGCCGCAAGATCTCTAGGCATTCTTTTGTTAAATACTGCCGAATAGTGATTTCTGAGAGAAGATCTAGGCCATTGACAATCCTATAGCCCAAGCCTTTACGACTTTCTAACTTGAGCCCCAAGGATTCCAACTTTTTTAATTGCTTCCATACGGCGGTTCGGCTTATTCCACCGAGAGCTGCACCTAACGATTCGCCCGAATGATATTCACCATCCGCCAGCAATACTATGAGCTCATTCGTGTCCATGGCGCACCACCGAATCCAAAAAGATCTAGTTTACCTATTAACACAGCTCAATTTAAGCGCTTTTGTTCAGTAAATGATTCTAGCAACAAGCACCTTATGCTCGCTTACTGAGAGAACCAATAATCATCCCCAAAACAGCCGCGATAAAACCAACAAAATGGGGAGGTAGTGCAGCATCAGGTGCGATAAATTCCATCGGCAACCAGACAATCAACCCTATCGCTATAGACCAAACTGCGCCTCGATTATTGGCTTTAGACCAGTAAATACCAGCAACTAGCGGCACCAATGCCATCACAAGGGTCACTTTATAAGCATTCTCAACCATTTGATGTATCGAAGTTTCCTGGCTCTGAGACCAGATGGCGTAAAGTGTGACCAAAATAGCAAAAACGATCACAGTGATCCGAGCTAGCCATAGAAATTGCTCATCCTTTAACCGGTGGGCTAGCATCGGCCGAATGACGTTTTCAGCTAATGTAACAGAGGGTGCAAGCAGAGTGGCACTGGCGGTACTCATAATGACGGAAAGCAGAGCACCAAAGAAAATTATCTGCGCGTATAGTGGCATGTGACTTAAAATTAAGGCCGGCAATACACGTTGAGGATCCTCAGCCATCAGCGTGTTGCTTGTCTCTGGCGAGATAATAAAGGCAGAGTAAGCGAGAAATATTGGGACTGCCGCAAAAAAGAAATAAATCACGCCACCGCTAATCGTTCCCCAGACAGCAATTCTTTCATTTTTTGCAGTATTGGCACGCTGAAAAACATCCTGCTGTGGAATAGAGCCCAGTCCCATTGTAAGAAAACCAGCGATAAAGGTAATAATGGCAATGCTATCTAGCTCAGGCCAAAAGACAAATTTACCCTTGGCTTGAGCGTGTTCGATCACAGGCATAATACCACCGGTTTGATCAGCGACAAGCACCGAGATCCATAGTAACCCAAGCACAATGACAATCATCTGCACGAAGGTTGTTAACGCCACAGACCACATCCCACCAAACAAGGTATATAACAGTACAATCGCACTACCAATAAGAATACCTAGCTCCATAGAAATAGCATCTGCGGTCAACACATTAAACACTAAACCCAGCGCAGTGATTTGAGCAGACACCCAACCTAGATAGGATAAGGCGATGGCCAAACCGACAGCAACTTCGACGCGCGGACTAAATCGATCACGATAAAAATCACCTAAAGTCAGCAGATTCCTGCGATATAAGGGTCGGGCAAAAAACAAGCCAAAGAAGATTAAACAGACAGAAGCACCAAATGGGTCTGAAATTAAAGCACCGAGATTTTCGTCAATAAATGTGCCGGGGATACCCAACATTGTTTCAGCACCAAACCACGTGGCAAACACCATCGCCACAACCATAACCATTGGCAAACTCCGGCCAGCAGTAATGTAATCTTTAGAGGATTGAACTTTAGTGGCGGCGAACACGCCTAGCGCCACAGACAGAAACAAGTAAAGTGCAACAAAACCAATCAGCATAATCGAACCCAAAAAGCGGGATTGTTCTAGCAAACAATCAAGTTAATGACCCCTAGCGATTCCGACTGATCGGCATTAATCGCGCGGCTATTTTTGCGAAATATAATCTAATTAATCCAATTAGCGCTACTTTTTTTAATACTAAATGCATCCATTTTTAATACGCAAAACGTCTTATCTAATAAGGACTGTTAAAACAGTTTAAATCCCCCTATGATCAAATAAAGATTTTGTTGTTATCAGCCAGTAAAGATGGACATCCCATGACAGAAAATAGCTTAGTTTTTCAAGAGCCGACCCAAAAGATGATCAACTTAACTTATGTCATCTACGGGCTTCATTTATTCAGTGCTTTAACAGGTGTTTTGACGTCTGCCATGGTCATTACTGCATTTTTAACCGGCTGGCCATCCATCATCGCGGTGATTTTAAATTATGTCTACCGTGATGAAGCCTTTGGCACCTACCTAGATGGTCATTTTGGTTGGCAGATACGCACGTTTTGGTTTGCTTTTTTATGGATGGCGATATCGATGTTACTGATGTTGACACTGGTCGGCATTCCGATAAGCATCATCATTATGGTCGGCGTGGGCTTGTGGGTTATCTATCGAATTGCGCGTGGTTTTTTACGCCTCCAGGATGGCCGAGCCATGCCAGAGGCGTAAATGTTTAACCTGCTAGCGCGTGGCTAAAATCAGCTAGTAAATCGTCACAATCCTCAATACCGATCGACAACCGAACAGTACCATCAGCTATACCCATTTCTGCTCTGCGCGCTGGGCCCATTTCATAGAAAATAGTGTGGGCGACGGGAATTGCTAAGGTTCGATTATCACCTAGGTTACTGGACACGACAACCAACTCCAGAGCATCAAGAAAATCAAAACAATCGACACCTTCTTGCAACTCGATACTCATTAAAAAACCAAATGTTTTAAAGTGCTTTTTAGCCAAATCATGCTGAGGATGGCTAGCAAGGCCAGGGTAATAAACCTTATTCACTTTGGGATGAGCTTCGAAGAATGAGGCCAAAGCCATGGCATTCGCTGAAGATCGCTCCATTCTTAATGCGATAGTCTCTGCGCCCAACGCAAGCAAATGAGCAGCTTGAGGTGATAACGTCGCACCTGTATCACGTAGTCCTTTTTTCTTAATTTGTGTTAAACCCCACGTTGCAGGATTGCCCGTTTTATAAGTGTCAATAAGGTTGTCGAAGGTTGACCAATCAAACAACCCTGTTTCAGTAATCGCACCACCTAGCGCATCACCATGACCACCAACGCACTTGGTAAGTGAATTAATCACCATACTCGCTTTAACTGATTTAGGTTGGAACACATAGGGAGACGTGATGGTGTTATCAACGAGATAGACAATACCGTGGGCTTCACAGAAATCGCCGATCGCCGCTAAATCACCAATCTGAGTGCATGGGTTAGCGATTGTCTCAGCAAACAATGCCTTAGTATTAGGGCGAATAGCTGCCTGCACTTGACTGAAATCAGTAATATCGACAAAGGTGACATCGATACCAAAGTTCTTCAGTGAATTGAATAAACTATTGGTGTTGCCGAATAAAAAAGAGCTGGCCACAAAGTGATCACCACTGCGTAACATCGCAAACAAAAAAGCAGTAATCGCCGCCATGCCCGTTGAAAAACAGGCTGTAGCAACACCGCCCTCCATCGCTGTAATTTTTTCTTCTAGGGCTGTAACAGTGGGGTTAACCTGACGAGCATAGGTATAACCACTTGCCTTGCCCTGAAAAACTTCAGCAATTTTACGGGATTCTTTATATTCAAAGGCAACGGATGTATGAATCGGTTTATGCAACGATCCATGCTCAATATCTTTGCTACGATCTGAATGCAGAATGGTGGTTGTAAAGCCTTTTATTGCCATCGGAGTGATCTCTATGATTTCCTAAAGTAGCTATTTTAACTCGCTTAGCACAGATAATCAGCTTTCGTGTGTGGTTTATTCTTCAATCTGAAATCGCAGCTGACTCTCGCCATTAACTAAAACTGTCTCAAAAAACATCTGCGCAGGTCTAACCCACAACTTTCCTTCACCATATAATGGACGATAAACCACCATTGGCTCGAGAGTTTCACTGTGTATGGCGGTATCTATTACCTCGTATCGTCCACCTTTGTAATGACGATAAAAACCTGGTTTTACAGATTGTTCAGACATGCTTTTGCCACCTGTTTAGCCTTGCCAAAATCGGTTTTACCCGACCCCAACTTTGGCATTTCATCTAATTTAAAAATTTTACTGGGGACTTCTAAACCACTCGCACCCAATTCAAGCATGGCTTTTTTCAAATGGGCCAGCTCAATATCCTGATCGCTTAGCAGAATAATTTGTTCACCTTTTTTGTCGCTCTCTATATTGATCGCTATAACATCCAGATCTTCAATGTTAAGCGCTTGTTTAACAAGTTCTTCAACTCGACCCAGGCCGACCATTTCACCACCGAGCTTGGCAAATCGCGAATATCGATCAACGATGGTAAGAAAGCCATCATTATCAACCCAGCCTTTATCTCCGGACACATACCAGCGCGAACCATCAATCTCTCTAATAACTTCAGCGGTTTTTTCTGGATTATTCAGATAGCCTTGCATGACCTGCAAGCCGCCGATCAATATCATGCCTGCTTCACCGCTGGGCAGCTCTTCAAAGCTATTTGGATCGACAATTTTGAAGCTTGTGCCAGGCAACGGCATACCAACCGTACCAACCTTACCACCCGTTTGAACTGTCCAGTAGTGAGTGTCGAGTACATCGGGTAAATTCACACTCGCCACCGGCGTGGTTTCGGTGGCACCATAGCCCTCTAAAAGCCGCTTATTAAACTTACTTTCAAAGGCTTGGCGAACCTCCGGCAGTAGTTTCTCGGCACCAGCCACAATGAGTCTGCAACTTTCCAGCATTAGACCGTGGACCTTGGGACTGCGTGTATACAACCGGAAAAAAGTCGATGTGCCAAACAACATGGTCGCACGATATTTTGCAACCGCCTGACAGACGCCAAGCGCATCCGTTGGATCGGCATGGGCAACCATTGTAATCCCTTCAATAAGCGGTAAAAACATCGTCGCGGTTAAGCCAAATGCATGGAATTGTGGCAAGGACGCCATAACGACATCTTCTTCAGTAGCATTCAACACAACAGAAATTTGCTTTAAATTACCCATGATATTTCGATGCGACAACATCACCCCTTTCGGCTTTCCTTCACTCCCGCTCGAAAATAATATGGCTGCTGTTTGATCCGGGTTGTTAGTTTTATTAAACAATCGTACAAGTAAACTAGCTGGTAGCAACATGACCGTTATAAGAGTGGTCAATAATTCCAACTTACCTATGCCCGCCTTTACGTCCTCAAGAAATACGACATTTACTTTTTGTAGTACAGTAGATAACTCAATGCCGCGCTGTTTAAGCCGCTGTTGAAATAACTTAGAGGTGTAGATCGTTTTGATTTCTGCTTCATCGATGGCAGCAATCAATGCTTCAACACTGGCGGTGTAATTAAGATTAACAATGGTCTTACCTAGCAATGTAATTGCCATATTGGCAAGGGCGCCACCGGCACTTGTAGGCATTAGCACACCAATATTTTGCTCGTGACTGAGTCGAGCTATGCGACGTTTCATACATAGTGCAGCAGTCATCGCTTTATAGGCACTCAAAGGCTCAGCAAGGGTATCGGCAATAGCCATTCGATGGCCCATCTGTTTTGCCGTTGTCAGCCATGCGGCCCCAATCGTCTGTAAATTTGCCAGATAGTTTTCCCAGCTACTAATCGATAAATCAAACACCCGTCTTTTTAGTAAATCGACGGATGTATTGATGCTCAAACATGGGCCATAGGCAAGAATAATATCGCGCTGGATTTTACGTATGTTTGGCCCTCTGACCAAATTAGCTAAATCTGAACTTTCACTATCTTTTATGCCCGACAAATAAACAGGTAGTACCTGCACTTCTTCAGTACAAAAAGCACAGACCTTTTCATAATCAGCACTGAACAGCCCCATATGTCCTGTTCGACTTGTGGTACCCTCAGGAAAAGCTAATACAATATCACCACCATTTAGCGCATTCGCGACTCGTTTAAAATCCTCGTCTGACGGTGAGTTAACATCGACGTACAAAGCACCTGTTAATTTAAAGTACCAACGGACAATGCCACGCTCGACGCCTTGCTTGGGTCGAATCACTCGAATTCTTCGGGCACAGCCAACCTGAATAATGGCCCAATCCAACCAAGAAATATGATTGGCCAGCATAAAAACGCCACCACTAAGAGGGATGTTTTCGCTGCCCTGCACGAAAATATTATTGCGCTGTAAGGTCAGACCAGAAATCAACATGCGAGCCATCGACCAAGGCAACCGCAGAATAAGTTGCAACAGCACCACTGCAACTAACACTGTAGCGATAATGAACGCCAAACTGACAGAGTCACTCAAGCGCAGGACCACAAGATGAAGCACCATGCCCAATACAACTGCCAGCGCAACCGTTGCTGTTTCCAATTGCATGATTAACGCACTGGCCTGTTCGCTTTGTTTAACACGACCAAGCGCCCGTAAACTAATCAGGGCCATCATCGTGCCAATCGCAGCACTAAAAATCACTACGCGGTAACCCAAACTCGAATCAACCCACAGTGAAAGCGTCAGTGAAATTA
>JALRIU010000011.1 GCA_023255355.1 Pseudomonadales bacterium
TGCGACGATTAATATCGTCAAGCAATACTGGAGAACCAAATAGGTTATCTACCGGCACATCAAAAAAGCCTTGGATCTGTTCAGCGTGGAGATCAACCGTCAACACGCGATCTATGCCAACAATCGCCATCATATCAGCAACAACTTTTGCACTAATGGGTACACGCGCTGAGCGAACTCGACGATCTTGGCGTGCGTAACCAAAGTATGGAACAACTGCGGTGATGCGGGCGGCTGAAGAGCGGCGCAATGCATCTGCCATCACAATAAGTTCCATTAGGTTGTCGTTCGTTGGTGCGCAGGTCGGTTGAATAATAAAAACATCCTTACCACGGACGTTTTCATTGAGCTCAACCATGATTTCACCATCGCTGAATTGTGCAACGGTGGCATCACCTAGTGGAATGCAAAGTTCTTTAACAACTGACTTTGCGAGTGCGAGGTTAGCGTTCCCCGAAAACACCATTAGTTTTGACATGTTACCTACCTATCACGCCTAACGAGACAACTGCTCATATAAAAAACCCGAGCTGACAAGTCAACCCGGGTTGAGATATGGCTGGGGTGGCTGGATTTGAACCAACGCATGACGGGATCAAAACCCGCTGCCTTACCGCTTGGCGACACCCCAATGAAGTGCGCGATTATACACAAATTGGAGAAAAGTTCACCCCTTTTGCGATAAAACCGCTCAATTTTTTTGGTCTTTTGGCAAAAATTTCATCTGCTTGCTGTTTTGAGTGGCACGGTGCAAATATACATGCCCCCGTTCCAGTCAACATTGCACAAGATTTAGTTTGTGCTTGCAGCCAATTTAGTGCCTCGTCAACCTCTGGGTAGAGGTGTTTGACGATGTTTTCGCAGTCATTTTTTCCGCCTGACTGCTGAAAGGCGGCTACTGTAATGGGAGTCGTGTTGCGTGTCAATTCCCTGTGGCTAAAAATTTTTGCTGTCGAGATATTAACGTCGGGTTTTAAGATTACAAACCACTGCTCTGGTAGGTCGATAGGGGTAAGCTTTTCGCCAATCCCTTCTGCCCAGGCAGATCGACCGCGCACAAAAACAGGTACGTCAGCACCGAGAGATTGACCAATGCTTGCGAGTGAGTCCTGATCAAGTTTGCAATCCCAAAGATGATTGAGTGCGATAAGCGTAGTCGCTGCATTGGAGCTGCCGCCGCCTAACCCCCCGCCCATAGGAAGGACTTTTTCAATCTCAATATCAATTCCAAGGGGTTGCCTACGATGAGGTAGTAATAGTTTTGCAGCTTTGTAGATTAAGTTATCTTCAGGTAGAACATCTGCAAAGGGTGTGTTTAAGTTAATGACTCCCTGACTATTTACATTAAATATCATGGTGTCACCGTAATCGAGCAATTGAAAAACGGTTTGCAATTCGTGATAACCGTCTTGGCGTTGCCCTACAATATGTAACATAAGGTTGAGTTTTGCTGGTGAGAGCAAAATAAGTTGTGCGCTCATGGTATCCACTTAGAAATGAGTAGTGTCAATTGATAGTCGTCATGTCTTGCGGCGATCTTCTTTGGGCGTTGTAAATGATCAAATTGACTTGCTGTTACTTGCCAGCCGTTTTCCACAAACTCATTTTCTTGTTGTGGGCTGGCAAGCCATCCCTTCAAATTGTCTATAGGTATCTGCCAAGGTAGGCTATCAGCAAGTAGTTCGTTGATATTGTCTGCGCTTTTTATGACCTTGCCGTCTTTTAAAAGTCTGGCATTGCTCGGTGAAAAAACAAAACGAGTAGCACCTTGGCCGAGTGGGCCGCTAAGTTGGATGCTGTCTAATTGTTTTGCGTGTTGCCATAAAAGGTTAGCACTGCCTCTTTCCTGAGGGGTTTTGTAGTAGATCTTACCGCTGATTTGCCAATCCCATGAGGTGTTGTCATTGATTTGCGGTGAGCTGCATCCCGTCATCACAAGCAGGGCAATTATGATTAAGCGCAGCATTACAGGTTTAAATCCAGTTGCGGGGCAATATTAAAACGCTGCAGGGTTTCTATTAATAACGGATGTTTTGGAAAGCGTTTTAGTGCATCGATGGCTATGTCACTTGCCTCGATGCGTCGATTTAAAAGCCATAAAGTCTCGATAAAGTGTGAGGAGATTTCGGGGTCTTTTAAAAGATTGTGTGCTTTAGCAAGATAGTTTGCTGCTTCTTGGTGTTTGCCTTGCTTGAAAAGGATCCAGCCTAGCGAATCGATAATGGCTGCATCATCGGGTCGATGTTGCAGTGCAAGCGCGACAAGATCATATGCCCGATCAAGTTCTTTGTTTTGTTCGGCTAGCAAGAATCCTAGGGCATTTAATGCACCAGTGTGTTGAGGGTTATCTTTTAATATGCTCTCAAAACCCTGCTGAGCTTTTAAATGATGGTCTAACTGGCTATTAATGAGGGCGAGTTGGTAGCGCAGCTCAATATCATTGCCAAGTCTTGTAATGCTGTTTTCTAGCTCTTCAGCAGCTTCTATGTAACGTTGTGTTGCTGTCAATTTTTGGCTCAGTAAGAGTGCCAATTTTAATGATATTGTATCTTGGGTTGTCTGAAGCAAATTGATTTGTGCGATCGCTTCAGTCAAATGCCCCTCCCTTTCCATTGTGTCCAAATAAAGCGATTGGGCGGCTAAAAAATAGGCGCTATCTCTCTCCACGTCTTGGCAAAACTGGCTTGCAAGCTCTGGATAGTCCTCTTTGTAGAGTTGCGCTAAGTAAAAACTCGCTTCACTTTGAAGCTGTTGTTGTTCAAGCAGTGTGTTAAATTGCTCAATGGCCTCATCTCGTTTGTCGAGTTGTTTCAGGGTTAATGCAAAAGA
>JALRIU010000012.1 GCA_023255355.1 Pseudomonadales bacterium
CCTCTTCGACATAGTGCTCACGAATTTGATGAAAGGTGTCCACAAAACTCTGCAGCGCTTCAAGGGGTAATTCGCGCGGTTCAGTCTTTTCTTCATCGGCAGTAGATTCTTGAGCAACACTTGATAATGAATGCAACGCAAGAACACACAGCAAAGCGGGGACGAGTTTTTTCATAACGTGTTCCGAAAATTTTTTTACATTATGCAATGCAATAAAAGATTTATCCACGCACGCAGTAGCATCCTTATATGCATGCGGAAAAGTATAAGAATGCCATTTCATTGGCCATGAGGGATTAGATACGGACTTCAACACCCTGAGCTTGCATGAAGCGTTTGGCCTCAGGCACAGTGAACTCGCCAAAGTGGAAAATACTTGCCGCAAGAACAGCATCGGCACCACCTTGGACGACACCATCGACCAAGTGCTGCAAGTTTCCTACGCCACCTGACGCAATCACTGGAATTTGCACGGCATCGCTGATGGCGCGAGTTACGCCAAGATCATAACCGCTTTTAACACCATCTTGGTCCATGCTGGTAAGCAATATCTCACCGGCACCAAAATCAGCCATTTTGATCGCCCACTCAACCGCATTAATGCCGGTCGGCTTGCGTCCACCATGGGTAAAGATTTCCCAGCGATCGAGCTCACCCGGCAAAGATACTTTTTTGGCATCAATCGCAACCACGATGCACTGCGAGCCAAAACGATCTGCCGCCTCACGCACTAATTCAGGCCTAAAAATTGCCGCAGTATTAATAGATACTTTATCGGCACCGGCATTCAACATAGTTCGCACGTCGTCTACCTTGCGGATACCGCCACCCACCGTTAAAGGAATAAATACTTGCTCGGCGATACGTTCAACAGTATGCACAGTGGTGGCACGATCGTCTGAACTGGCGGTAATATCAAGAAAGGTAATTTCATCAGCACCCTGCTCGTTGTAGCGTCGCGCTACTTCAACCGGGTCACCCGCATCTCGAATATCTAAAAATTTTACACCCTTAACAACACGGCCATTATCGACGTCGAGACAGGGAATAATTCGTTTAGCAAGTGGCATGATGTGAACTCCTAGCCCTGACAGTAAGCTTGGGCTTCAGCGACATCAAGCGTGCCTTCATAAATAGCACGACCAGTAATAGCGCCCATGATGCCTTGCTTAGATACCGCGTAAAGTGCCTTGATATCTTCCATGTTGGTAATACCACCAGAAGCGATAACAGGAATAGAAGAAGCACGAGCCATTTCAAGTGTGGCTTCAACGTTAACACCTTGCATCATACCGTCGCGGGCAATATCGGTATACACGATTGATGACACACCGTCAGCCTCAAATTGCTTGGCAAGATCCATTGCTTTTAAGGTCGATACCTCGGCCCAACCATCAGTAGCAACCAAGCCATCTTTGGCATCTAAACCAACAATCACGCTACCGGGAAAGGCTCGACAGGCTTCGGCCACAAATGCCGGTTCTTTAACGGCTTTGGTACCGATAATGACATAGGAAACACCGGCTTTAATATAGTGCTCAATGGTCTCGAGATCACGAATCCCACCACCAATTTGAATCGGCAGGTTCGGATATGCAGCTGCAATAGCTCTGACAACATCACCGTTGACAGGCTCGCCGGCAAACGCACCATTTAAATCTACCAAGTGTAGTCTTTGGCAACCAGCATCAACCCACTGTTTGGCCACAGAGACTGGATCGCTTGAGAATATAGTAGTGTCGTCCATGCGGCCTTGTTTAAGGCGAACACACTGACCATCTTTTAAATCAATCGCAGGAATAATTAACATTCAACGTTCCTTATTGTCGGCGACCTATGCGCGGCCGTCCCAATGTAAAAAATTATGAAGCAGGCGCAAACCTGCGGTATGGCTTTTTTCAGGATGAAATTGCACAGCAAACAAATTTTCACGAGCGATCGCCGCTGTAAAATTCAAACCGTAATTACAGCTTGCCATGGCAAAGGGTTTACCGTGGCAGGCAGCATAATAGCTATGCACGAAATAGAATCGCTCACCGCTGGGGATGCCTTGCCACATAGGGTGTTCAACATCCTGTTGCACGTTATTCCATCCCATATGTGGAACCTTCAAACGGGCACCATCGTGATCACGCAAATCGCTACCAAAAAATTTGACTTGGCCTTCAAATAAGCCGATACACTCAACTCCACCGTTCTCTTGGCTGGATTGCAACAAGGCTTGCATGCCCACGCAAATACCCAAGACGGGCTTTTCAGCAATAGCCTCGCGAAGCATATCGTCAACGCCCAAACGCTTGATTTCTGCCATACAATCACGAATAGCGCCAACCCCAGGAAACACCACGCGATCAGCCGCGCGAATAACCTTAGGGTCAGCACTTACTAGAACCTTTACTGAAGAATCTGCATGCGATAAGGCTGAGGCAACAGAATGCAAATTACCCATGCCGTAATCAATAACGGCAACTGATGAAGCCATGATTTACTCTCTTACAGCACGCCTTTGGTAGAAGGCATTTGGCCTTGCATTCTCTCATCGGCAGTCAAAGCCATGCGCAATGCACGGCCAAAGGCCTTAAAGATGGTCTCAGCTTGGTGGTGGGTATTGTAGCCACGGATATTATCAATATGCAGTGTTACTCCGGCGTGATTAACAAACCCCTGGAAGAACTCTACAAATAAATCGACATCAAATCCGCCGACCGAGCCTCGTGTGAATTCACAATGGAACTCAAGCCCTGGCCGACCAGAAAAATCGATAACGACGCGCGACAACGCCTCGTCTAATGGAACATAGGCGTGACCATAGCGGGCAATACCTTTTTTATCGCCAATAGCCCGAGTAAAGGCCTGACCGAGTGTAATGCCGATATCTTCTACGGTGTGGTGGTCATCAATATGAATATCACCCTCGGCTTTAATTGTCATATCAATTAAACCATGGCGCGCAATTTGGTCCATCATGTGCTCTAAAAAAGGCACACCGGTATTAAAGGAAGAACAACCCGTGCCATCCAAATTAATATCGACCGAAATTTTGGTTTCAAGCGTATCTCTTTGAACGCTTGCTGTGCGATCCGCCATGGGAAATCTCCAACAGTAATAAACAAGGCCTTGCAGCAAAAGCGCATTATAGCGCCATGACCTACGTTTAACCAAGCTTATAGGATGATTTGCGAGTAGATCTTGCCTTCTAAACTAACAAGCCATACCCTACACCCGGTATTTTAAAGGAACACAACGTGCCTCAAGACTTTAGCCAACGCATACTCAACTGGTTCGACCAACATGGCCGCAAGCATTTGCCATGGCAACAAAACATAACGCCTTACAGCGTATGGATATCTGAAATCATGTTGCAACAAACCCAAGTCAGCACAGTGATTCCCTATTTTGAACGCTTTATGGCACGCTTTCCTAGCGTTCAGCAACTTGCTGCCGCCGAGATCGACGAAGTGTTACATCTATGGACAGGGCTAGGTTATTACAGCCGTGCTCGCAACCTACATAAAGCCGCACAATATGTTGTCTCGCACTACCAAGGCGAATTCCCTAAAGGTCAGCTAGCGCTCACCGAACTTCCCGGTGTAGGCAGGTCTACGGCCGGCGCCATAGAAGCTATTGGCAATCGCGGTATTGCGACCATCTTAGATGGTAACGTAAAGCGTGTACTTGCGCGCTTTCACGCCATTGAAGGCTGGCCCGGGCAAACCCAAGTTGAAAAACAACTCTGGCAGGTTGCAGAGCAACACACACCCCAGCAACGATGTGCCGATTACACACAAGCCATGATGGATATGGGTGCAACGCTATGCACTCGCAGCAAACCCAAGTGCACAGAATGCCCTCTAAACAATGATTGCCGTGCCCTAGCAGAAAACAAAATAGCCGACTTACCTGGCAAAAAACCTCGCAAAACACTACCCATCAAAAACTCCACGATGTATATCATTGCCGATCAACAAGGCCATATCCTCCTCAAAAAACGACCACCGCAGGGTATATGGGGTGGTTTATGGGTCTTGCCTGAATTTGAAAACCCCGATCAAATCAACCAAATCGGCGACCTAGATGGCTACAATCCGCTACCAGGATTTAGGCATACCTTCAGCCACTTTCACCTTGATATCGAGGTCATGAGTGTCACACTAAAAAACAAACATCCGCAAATCATGGATGCCGACGACATGCTCTGGTATAACTACTACCAACCTGCCGCCATCGGATTAGCGGCACCTGTAAAACAACTGCTTGACCGTTATCACGAGGAAACCGCATGACACGCACTGTATTCTGTCGCAAATATCAAAAAGACATGGAGGGACTAGACAGACCCCCTTACCCAGGCCCAAAAGGTCAAGACCTCTTTGAAAACGTATCCAAACAAGCCTGGGGGGAATGGTTAAAACACCAAACCATGCTGATTAACGAAAAACAACTCAACATGATGGACACCAGCGCACGAGCCTATCTCGGTGAACAGCTCGACAAATTTCTCTCCGGTGACGAATACGACCAAGCCGAAGGGTATGTTGCCCCCGAGGCATAAACTTTTTTTTGCTAGCTATTGACTATCAGGCTTATAGTCGGTTTAATACGCGCCTCTTAAGCAAGCAGCCTTGTTTAAGCCACGCTCGGATAGCTCAGTTGGGTGAAGGCAAGCGAATACGAATCACTGATTCGTGCGCAGACTGAACGGCAAAATCTATGATTTTGACCGGAAGAGCAGCGTAAAGCGAAAGCTTTACTTATGTCAGAGACAACTGACTTGAATAAAACCGTAGAAATTACGCCCGGATAGCTCAGTTGGGTGAAGGTAAGCGATACGAATCACTGATTCGTGCGACACCTGAACGGCAAAATCTTTGATTTTGACCGGAAGAGCAGCGGAACGCGTAGCGTTACTTGTGTCAGAGACAACTGACCTTAATAAAACCGTAGAAATTACGCCCGGATAGCTCAGTTGGTAGAGCAGCGGATTGAAAATCCGCGTGTCGGTGGTTCGATTCCGCCTCCGGGCACCATTTTCAAAGGGCTTACAGCAATGTAAGCCTTTTTTGTTTGCCCCTTGCGGGACTTTTGCGGGACTAACCCACAATCCTCAACCTTCTCATCACGACTAAATCAGGCTTTTCACTCTTTGAGCAAACCTTATTGGCCGCTTCAATTAGTGAAGTTAACTCAGCTGCCGAATAGTGCGTTGTGATCCTACCAGAGCGGTGCCCCAAAAGATCTTGACGATCCTCAAAGCTAACACCTGCTGCTCTCAATCTTCTGCCAAAGGTATGTTTCAGGTCATGAACCCTAACCATATCCAAACCAACTGATTTACGAGCACGGAGCCAAGCCCCATTGAGCATTCGCTGTACCGGTCTATCCTGATAAGGAAAAACATAGGTAATGTTCAAGCCTCGCTGCTCCTCGACAACACGTTTCGCCATGTCATTGAGGACAATGAGACGCTCATCACCATTTTTTACGTGCTCACTTGGGACAATAAAAACTGATGTCTTCAATTGCGGCACCTGTACTTCCCAATCCCATCTGAGA
>JALRIU010000156.1 GCA_023255355.1 Pseudomonadales bacterium
AGCCTCATGGTGCTCTTTACAACGACATGATGCAAGATGATGCGTTATTAGATGATCTTTTAGCGATGATTGGCGAGACCTTTAGCGGTAAAGCTTTTATGCTGCTGGCCACTGTCGACGCTCAGCGTTATTTGATGATGGCAGAAAAGCACGGTGTTAGATTAATGTTTGAGACATTTGCAGATAGAGCCTATCAAGACAATGGTAGATTAGTACCGCGTAATCAGCCTGGAGCTTGTTTAACATACTCCGCAGCGTTGCAACAAGTCGATCAGCTTTTGCGCAATCAGTTGTTGAGCCAAGCGGGTAAAGTATTGTGTCTACCAAATGATAGTTTGTGTGTCCATGGCGACAATCCTCAGGCCTTGAAATTAGCGAGCGCAATTCGGCTGGTCGTAAATAATCGATGATTAAAATAGAAACATGCTCGCTAAATGGTCTTTGTCTGTCGTTAGCTGATGAGCCATCTGCAAAAGTTCTCGACGATATTACTTGGTTTGTGGCTGAGATGAGGCATCATTTGGGTGAGCACATCGTGGACATTGTGCCTGCTTATGTCACGGTGACCTTATATTTTAATCCTCATAGCATTAGTCGGTTTGAGTTGGCTAAAAAATTGAGACTGATTTTTGCAAACAAACCTGATCAGTTAACACAAAAAGCTTTTACGACGCACCACATGCCCGTTTGGTATGACCCTGAAATATGTCCTGATCTAGCAAGCTGCGCATTATCCAGTGGCATGAGTGTTGATCAGTTAGTGCAGTTGCATTGTCAGTCGCCATATCGAGTATATGCTATTGGTTTCATGCCTGGGTTTGCTTATTTGGGTGATTTACCGAAACCTTTACAATTTTCTCGCAAGGCAACACCAAGACTTAATGTTCCAAAAGGTGCTGTCGCTATAGCGGAGCGGCAAACCGCTATCTATCCCGCACAAACACCAGGCGGCTGGCAAGTGCTAGGTTTGTGTCCAACGCCGCTTATCGATATGAATAAACCTGATATTTGCTTGTTAGAGGTAGGTGATGAAGTGATTTTTCACCCCATCAATGAGCAAGAGTTTCAGAAACTCGGTGGTGAGGTAAATAAGCTGGGTGTCCTTGATGAGTAAGCTTGAGGTGATCAAGTCTGGTGTGCTTACTACTGTGCAAGACTTTGGGCGTTTTGGGTATATGCAACAGGGTATGACTGAAGGTGGCGCTATGGACATGTACTCTGCTGCCTGCGCGAATATACTCTGTGATAATCCTAAAGATTGTGCAGTATTAGAGGTTACCTTAGGCGGTTTTGAAGCACGAGTCGATCAGGATTGCGATATTGCTGTGACAGGGGCGCACTTAACCGTGCAGATTAATCAGCAATATGTTGAAAGCTGGAGAACGCTTCGCTTGCATGCGGGAGATGTTCTTCGGTTAGGTTATGCGCAGCAAGGCGTAAGGGCTTATATCGCGGTGCGTGGAGGCTGGCAGGTCGATTGTTTCTTTGGCAGTGCCTCATGTGTTTTACGTGAAGGCCTTGGTCGTGCTTTAGTCTCCAGTGACTCAGTTTTATTTTCTCCAGAGTTAGCGATACATCCTCGCAGAATTTGTGTATCACAACGTTTAAAATTTTCTAATAAAAGTGTTATCCGCATATTACCTGTCCAGCAGTATTGGCAGTTTTCTGATGCAGCCAGGCGAGCGTTTTTTGCTTCGTATTTCTCAATCTCACAACAGTCAGATAGGATGGGATATCGCCTTCAAGGCGATGCAATCAGCTATACTGGCAAGCCGGTTATTTCGCAGGCGTTGGCGTTAGGAACCGTTCAAATCCCCCCTGATGGACAACCAATTATTATGATGCGCGATCACCAAACGATGGGGGGCTATCCAAAAATCGGATGTGTGTTGGCGGCAGATATTGATCGATTGGCGCAATTGCAGGCTGGAAGTCAAATCATCATTAGACCTGTTAGTTACGGGCAGGCATCGCAACTAGACAAGGTTTATAACTCCCGCCTAGAAAATATCGAATGGCAGTATGTCTATGGATAAAGTGTTTGTCAGACCTGATGAGTATTATCAAATGTCTACCGAGTTGGCTATAAAGCTTCTTGAACAAGGCGTTCTACCCGATATTGTGGTTGGAATTTGGCGCGGTGGTGCGCTGCCTGCCATGGTTGTTCATGAGTTATATGCTGCGCTGGGGCATCAATGTGATCATTTGTGTGTGAGAGCAGCCTCTTATGTCGCAATTGGCGAACAAAGTGAGGTTAACCTTTCAGGTTTTGAACCATTATTCGATTATGCAGAACGAGATATCACCATCTTGTGGGTTGATGATATCGTCGATTCGGGGCGTACCTTCGCTGCCATAAACAGTTGGTGTGAAACCCATTTGCCCCATGCTAGACAGCAATTTGCTGCTGTATATGGTCGTAATCACGAGACATTTTCGGCTATTGTTGCGTGTAAAAATGATGCATGGTTAGTCTTTCCCCATGAGTTACAGGATTTAACCGCCAGTGAATTTGCTCAGCATAGCCATTTAAATCGCTCGCTATTGGCTAGAATTGATGCCTTTCGTAAAGATAAACGATGATCTTTGATAGCGTGGTCTGGTAAACTAGCTTATCACGAGCCTCAATCGATGAGTTTGGAATTTCGATGTCTATAGTTTACCTCAACGGTACATTCCTCCCCATGCAGCAAGCTACTATCTCTCCAATGGATAGAGGTTTTTTGTTTGGCGATGGCATTTATGAAGTTATTCCATCGTATGGCGGCAAATTTGTAGGTTTTAAGGCTCATATCGAACGTCTTAAGTCTGGCTTGGCAGAGTTGATGATCAGAGAGCCCGAGATTGATTGGTATGCCATGCTGAGTAGTTTAGTGGCACAGAATGGTAGCGGTGATCTTGGTTTATATTTGCATGTGAGTCGTGGCGCTGATGAGCGTCGATTTCATGCTTATTCCGATCCCACGAAAGTTTCACCTACGGTTTATGCTTTTACCTTTCAAATTGGCAGTGAGCCTATCGCTGATCCTGCTAAAACCAAACGCTACCGCTGTGGCATGACTGAAGATAAGCGCTGGCGTCGATGCCATATTAAATCGACGGCGTTACTTGGTAATGTTATGCATTTTCAAGAAGGTCAATCGGCCGGTCTAGATGAAATGATTTTGTATAACGCTCAAGGTCAAGTAACGGAAGCGAGTGCGTGTAATGTTTTTATGGTTAAACAAGGTGTGGTGTATACAGCCCCACTTGATGATCAACTTTTACCCGGCATAACACGCGCTTTGGTGATTAATATCTTAGCGAAATATAGCGATATCGAAGTCCGTGAGGAGTTCTTTGATAAATCCGAATTATTAGCAGCCGATGAAGTTTGGATAACCAGTTCCAGTAAAGAAATTGTTCCCGTCATTGAAGTGGCTGGTCAAAAAATTGGTCATGGTGAACCAGGTGCTATCTGGTGTCGGGCGCAAAAATTATTTTCGGATCACAAGTACGAGTATTAATGTGACTAGGGCTTGTCGTGCAGTTATAAATTTAACGCATTTGTCAGACAATCTGGCTATGGCCAAACGCCTTGCCAAATCAGCGCAGTGTATCCCTGTCATTAAGTCTAATGCCTACGGTCATGGTTTGATTGAGGTTGCTAGGCATTTAAGTCAATCAGTATCTGCATTTGCAGTAGCCTGTTGTGATGAAGCTCGCCAGTTGCGTGAAGCTGGCATTAAGACCCCGTTATTGTTATTGGAAGGTCCTTTCTCGGTCGACGAAATAACCTACGCAGCGACAGCTAACTGTTGGTTGGTTATCCAAAGTCAGCAGCAACTGGATATGTTGCAGTCTATTACTGTGCAGTTACCTCTTAAAGTGTTTGTCAAAGTAGACAGCGGCATGCATCGATTAGGCTTCCAACCTGCTGAAATTAATAAGGTTATAGTAGCTTTGAAGGGTATGCCTCAAGTCGATGATTCGGTTGTTTTAATGAGTCATTTCGCTTGCGCTGATCAGCTTAATCATCCGCTCACTTCTCAGCAAATCGACGTGATTAATGCCATTCGATGTGATTTTGATGGTGACCTATGTTTATCTAATTCTGCCGCGATCATTCAGCAATTAGTACCCGATGATGATTGGGTGCGTCCAGGTATTATGCTCTATGGTGGCAATCCATTTGATGGCGTTCCTCCTACAGACTTATTGGCAGTGATGAGTTTACAAAGCGAGATTATTGCGCTGCGGAGCGTGGGGCAGGGCGATACGGTTGGATATGGGGCTAGCTGGGTTGCTCAGCGAACATCAAACATTGCTACTATCGCTTGCGGTTATGGAGATGGTTACCCTAGGAATCTACCAAGTGGCACGCCAGTATGGGTGGATGGTCATCTTTGTCCGTTAGTCGGCAGGGTGTCTATGGATATGATTACAGTCGATGTGACAGATCATCCCGCAGTTGCAGTCGGCGCTCCCGTTGAGCTTTGGGGCGAACATGTTTCCGTTAATTACATTGCCAAGGCTGCAGGAACAATTTCTTATGAATTATTAGCTGCGATGCCTGCTCGTCCGCCACGCTGTTATATTAGTTAAGCGCTAGTTTTTTAACGCGTTTTCGTCTAAAATTCGCGCCTTTATTTTTGCAGTGGCCTGCTATGTTAGAAGTCAATCCAATTCAACTTCATATCAAAGACCTTATCGAGCGAACAGATGTGCTCAGGGGGTATCTTTGACTATGATATCAAGCGCGAACGTCTTGCCGAGGTAGAGTTAGAACTCGGGGAATCTGCGGTTTGGGACGATCCCGCTCGCGCTCAAGCGTTGGGGCGTGAACGTTCCGATCTTGAAGTTGTGGTCAATACCATTTCGGAAATGGATGATGCTCTTGGTGACGTTGCTGAGCTTTTAGCAATGGCCGCCGAAGAAGATGACCAGGCCGCTGTTAATGATATTGAGGCTGAGCTACAAGTACTCACAGGTGTTCTTGAAAAGCTTGAGTTTCGCCGTATGTTCTCCGGAAGCCATGATGGCAGCAATTGTTACCTAGATATCCAAGCGGGTTCGGGTGGCACGGAGGCTCAAGATTGGGCTGAAATGTTGCTGAGGATGTATCTTCGCTGGGGTGATGCCCACGATTTTAAAACTGAACTCATGGAGTGTTCTGCTGGTGATGTTGCAGGTATTAAAAGTGCAACAATCCGCTTTGAGGGGCCTTATGCATTTGGTTGGTTAAAAACCGAAACCGGTGTGCATCGTCTAGTAAGAAAGTCTCCCTTTGATTCAGGTAACCGTCGCCATACATCGTTTGCGGCGGTGTTTTTGTCGCCAGAAATCGACGACAATATCGAGATTGATATCAATCCGGCCGATCTTCGCACTGATACCTATCGCGCTAGTGGCGCGGGTGGTCAGCACATTAACAAAACAGATTCTGCGGTTCGTATTACGCATGAGCCAACAGGTGTCGTTGTTCAGTGTCAAAGCGAGCGTTCACAGCACCAAAACCGTGATAAAGCGATGAAAATGTTACGTGCAAAACTTTACGAGCGTGAGTTGATGAAACGTAATGAAGCTAAGCAGGCGGTAGAAGATGATAAGTCTGATATCGGTTGGGGTAGTCAGATTCGCTCTTACGTGCTGGATGATCAGCGCATTAAAGATTTACGCACCAGTGTTCAAACCAGTAATTGTGGTGCAGTTCTCGATGGAGACATTGATTTGTTCCTCGAGGCAAGTTTAAAAGCAGGCCTTTAGGGCTTCCAAAAGCAGGAAATAAAATGACTGAGCAAACATCGCAACAGCCAGAAGAAAACAAATTGATCGCCGAGCGCCGTGGCAAATTAACTGCCATTCGCGCTAAACGCAATGCGTTTCCAAACGATTTTCGCCGTGAGCATAGCGCTGCAGAACTGCAGTCAATGCACGGTGATAAAGATAAGGAAAGCCTCGAAACCTTGAATTTTAAGTCAGCGGTGGCCGGTCGTATTATGGCCAAGCGTGGTCCGTTTTTGGTGCTACAAGACAACACTGCACGGATTCAACTTTACGTGGATAAAAAGCAGTTGCCTGAGGATCTTC
>JALRIU010000017.1 GCA_023255355.1 Pseudomonadales bacterium
TCGTTACCCTGTCGATTTGTATTCACCTCGTTGTTCGCTACCGCGAGTTAATTGTCGAACGTCCAGATGCAGATCAAGAAAGCTTGGTGATGGCCACTATTGGATATATGGCTAAGCCTTGTATTTACACCGCTTTAACCACCATTGTTGCTTTTGCTTCACTGGTAGTGAGTGGCATTCGCCCAGTGATCGATTTTGGCTGGATGATGACGATTGGTATTACTTTGGCGTTGTTGATGTCCTTTATCGTATTGCCGGCTGGCATGATGCTGTGGGGTAAGGGCGGCGCCGGGTCTGCCGGTGGTGGTGCACCAAGTATCACCTTGTATTTTGCTAAGCTCACCGATCATTTACAAAATGGTGTGCTGTGGATTTCACTGGTGTTGTTAGCAGTGGCTGCCTATGGTATTTCTGAACTTAAAGTAGAAAACCGCTTCATTGATTACTTCGATGAAAGTACTGAAATTTATCAGGGCATGGAAACCATCGACCGTGAATTTGGCGGTACCATTCCTCTTGATATTTTGATCAAGGCTGAGCAGCAGGATGATTCTACTGGTGATTTAGGTTTTGGCGTTGCAGACGATAGCTTTGCAGATGATCCTTTTGCCGAGGCTGCGGCCGATCCGTTTGCTGAGTCAGATCCATTTGGTAGTGATGATCCATTTGCAGGGGATGACCCATTTGGCAGCAATCAGCCAGCCTTTAAACAAAGTCCATGGTTCACTGTCGATGGATTAAGCAAGATCGAAGGTATCCATGATTATTTAGAAAGCTTGCCCGAAACGGGTAAGGTCTTGTCATTGGGCACCTTCTACAAGGTGGTGCGTGGTCTGGCTGGCAATATGGACGATATTCAACTTGCTGTTCTGCAAAATAGCCTGCCAGAGGCGATCGATGGGTTTTTGGTATCACCTTATTTGCACGTCGAGGCAGACGAGGCCCGCATCAGTCTGCGTGTTAAAGAAACCAGTCACGAATTACGTCGCAATCAGTTCTTGATTGACCTGCAAGACTATTTGGTTAATACCGCTGGCATTAAACCAGAGAATATCCAATTCACGGGCATGTTAGTGTTATACAACAACATGCTGCAGAGCTTGTTCAAATCTCAAATCATGACCTTAGGCTTTGTGTTTGTGGCCATCGTGTTAATGTTTTTAGTCCTGTTCCGTTCATTAAGCGTGTCGTTGATCGCCATTGCACCTAATATTTTAGCGGCAGGATTAGTGCTTGGTTTTATGGGTTTATTGGGCATGCCGCTGGATTTGATGACTATCACTATCGCTGCAATCTGTGTCGGGATCGGCGTTGACGATACCATTCATTATATTCACCGCTTTAAAACCGAATTTTCTAAAGATGGTAATTATCGTGAGACGATGTTCCGCAGTCACGCCAGTATTGGCCGTGCCATGTACTATACCTCGGCGACTATTGTGATTGGTTTTTCAGTGTTGACCCTGTCTAACTTCACCCCTAGTATCTACTTTGGTATTTTGACTGGGGTGGCAATGTTGGCAGCACTACTAGGCGCGATGACACTACTGCCTCGATTGTTGGTTTGGGTTAAACCCTTCGGGCCTGACAACGTATAATGGAATGTCGTGTGGGATGTGGCGCCTGTTGTATCGCGCCATCCATTGCAGCAGGCAGCATACCTGGAATGCCCGAGGGTAAACCATCCGGGGTGCGCTGCATCCATCTTGACGATAACAATTTATGCCAACTCTTTGGTAAGCCAGAAAGACCAAAATTTTGTGGTGATTTTAAGGCGTTGCCAGAGGTGTGTGGTGTGGATAGCAACGCCGCCATGCAAAACATTTTATGGCTAGAGGAAGCCACTCAACCTAAGGACGAGCGATGAGTACAAACAACGCCATCATGCCACTTTTTCCCCTCTCTACTGTGATGTTTCCCGGGGCAAGATTTCCACTGCAGATCTTTGAGCCGCGTTATATGGATATGGTGACCGAGTGTCTGCGTAACAATAGCGAATTTTGTATTGTGCAATTATTGGCAGGCACAGAGGTGGCAGGGCAATTTGGTCAGCCGCCTAGCATTGAATATATTGGTTGTTCTGTGCGCATTGTCGATTGGGATGCATTGCCCCACAATCGCTTAGGTATCGTGGTAGAAGGCGTCCGCAAAGTCGACGTGGTGAATACCTATCGCAATGACAATAATCTCAATATTGGTGAGGTTGAATTTTTGCCGGATGAGCCTGATTGTGAGCTGCCAGAGTCTTACCTTACGCTATGGGAGTTATTAGAGACGCTTTCACAACATGAAACCATTCAAAAATTAGGTATTGTTTTTGACAGTCGCAGCTCGATCAACGTTGCCAATCATTTGGCGACGTTGTTACCCATCGAAAACGAACAAAAACAGGCCTTATTAGAACTAAATAATCCTCTCGATAGGCTAGAAGAGCTGGCCGCCATTGTTGCTAAATTAGAATCCTAGCTATCTCGCTAGCAGGGCTTAAGGCGTGTACAATAGCGTTTTTACATGACGCATTTGGATTTATAGATGGACGTTGTTAGTTATATGCACGAACTTGGCGAAAAAGCCAAAAGTGCAGCCGCAGTGCTAGCCCGCACTGAAACTCAGCAAAAAAATAACGCGCTTATGGCGATTGCCAAGCATTTGGTCGCTATGAAGGACGATATTATTGCCGCCAATCAGCTGGATCTTGATAAAGGCACGCTGAATGGTTTGGATGAAGCCATGTTGGATCGCTTAGCGCTAAATGATGCGCGTTTTGATGGCATGGTTGAGGGCCTCAAACAGGTCGCTGTACTACCCGATCCTGTCGCGGTGATTACCGATATGTCGTACCGTCCGTCGGGTATCCAATTGGGTAAAATGCGCGTGCCTTTAGGGGTTATCGGTATTATTTACGAATCACGCCCCAACGTAACGATTGATGCAGCCAGCCTTTGTCTTAAGTCAGGTAATGCGACCATTTTACGCGGCGGTTCTGAGTCGATCAATTCTAATCGAGCAATTGCTAAAGCCATATCCTTGGGCTTGGTCGAAGCGGGTTTGCCTGAGACTGCGGTGCAGGTGGTTGAAACCACCGATCGCGCAGCCGTTGGCGAACTCATTACTATGAACGGTACCGTTGATGTGGTTGTTCCACGTGGTGGTAAAAGCTTGATCGAACGTA
>JALRIU010000231.1 GCA_023255355.1 Pseudomonadales bacterium
AGTCCTCACCGTTGAGTTCACGGGCCGTTCGTTCTAGCACTACTGAAAAATGTCTTCGCAGAGCTTTTTTATTGTAATCCGCTAAGGCCAAAGCGGTATGAATACCCATATCTTGTAAACGCTTAGAGAGGCGTCGCCCCACCCCCCAAACTTCTTCAACCGGGGTAATTTGCATCAAGCGGCGCTGCCTAGCACGCTCGCTCAGGTCAACTACTCCACCGGTTGCAATGTATTTCTTAGCTGCGTAATTGGCCAATTTTGCCAATGTTTTACTCGGCCCCATACCAACACATACGGTAATACCCGTATCACGATAAACGCGCTCGCGAACCTCTCGACCAAATGCGGATAATTCTTGGCAATGACGCATACCACTCAAATCGAGGAAAGCCTCATCAATCGAATATACTTCAACCCGCGGCGCCATTAACTCTAAGGTTGTCATCACCCGCGCAGAAATATCGCCATAGAGCGCATAATTTGAACTAAAAACCATGATGTCGTGACGTTGAATATCCTCGCGTACCTTAAAAATTGGCACACCCATTTTGATTCCTAGTGCTTTAGCTTCGTAGGAACGAGCCACCACACAACCATCATTATTGGACAGCACCACGATAGGACGACGCTTCAAATCAGGCCGAAATAATCTCTCACAGGCAGCGTAAAAATTATTGCAATCAACCAATGCGTAAACCATTAACGCCCCCGCTGTAAGGCTCGCACAACATTGGTTACCACCCCAAAGACCTCAAACTCATCTGGATTAAGAATATGAATTTCGGGATACTCTGGGTTATGGGCACGTAACGCTAAATAAGGTCGGGTACACAGTTCTTTGACCGTCATCTCACCTTGCAGACTGGCAATCACTACATCGCCGTGTACCGCATTCACACTGCGATCGACCACTAACACGTCATTAGGATAAATACCTGCATCACGCATCGACTCACCCTCAACACGCACAAAAAATGTCGCGGCCGGGTGCTGAATACATAGCTCGTTTAAATCTAGCGTTTTTTCGATAAAATCCTGTGCAGGCGAAGGAAAACCAGCCGAAACACGCTCCAAATACAAGGGGATTTGCTGCCGCAGACTATCGACTTCGCAGTCGCCTAATACAACCACAGACATAGATAACACTCCAATATACTGTACAAATATACAGTATATTAGTGTCAAAGCCGATTGAGCTCAAGTTTTTTTAGTGCACTTGCTGCAATAACTCAGTATTACCACTGGCGGCCGTGGTATCCACGCACAAATGACGCTCCAGTCGGACATAAGCAATATCTGGTACGGCACAGATGAGCGGGATAATAGGCCCATGTCGCTTAGCTAAGGTACATTGATAGCGCCGCGCCAATACATCGTTGCCCCACCATATAACACCACTGATACCCTGTACAGTCTCCAACAGCGAGGGCTCAAGAGCATCATAAGCTAAGGCCACACCGCCTAACTTACGAACTAGGTCCGCCTGCTGATCAGCTACAGTTTGGCTGGGCCCTAGGCACAATATTGGTTCACGTGCCATAGTGAACAATGTATTGGCCTCGCCAGTTGGACCAGGGCATATCTGCTGCGATAGAAATTCCCTTTCAGAGGGACATGCTGACAAGGCCAGCTGCAACGCAACCACATCAGCTAATAATGGCTGATCAAGATGTTCACAGCGCACCAAAGGAGCTTGAGGCTGACATAAACGTGCAAGATAATGAGGTCCACCTGCCTTTGGCCCGGTCCCAGACAAACCCTCACCACCAAAGGGTTGACTCTCTACCACCGCACCAATTTGATTACGGTTGACGTAGATATTCCCCGCGGAAACAAGATGAGGTAAACGCGCCGGCAAACTCGAAAGACGACTATGTAAACCAAAGGTAAGACCGTAACCCGTAGCGTTAACTGCTGCCAAGACAGGTTCGATATCCTCACCTCTGTAACGCGCAATATGCAAAACTGGTCCAAAGACCTCGCAGGGGATATCTTCAATTCCCGCAACACTTAAAATGGTAGGCGGTACAAAACAGCCATGTTGAGGGGCTGCCAATTGATGCAAGAGTTGCCCTTGCTGCCCAGCTTGCGTTATATAAGAGAGCACCTCACGGGCAGCTTGATCATCGATCAACGGACCGATATCGGTCGACCAATCCCAAGGGTCTGCTAAGGTAAGACAATCCATGGCACCCGTTAACATCTCTAATAAAGAGGCATAAATTTCGTCTTGTACATATACACAGCGCAAGGCTGAACAACGCTGTCCAGCGCTTTGAAAGGCGCTTTCCAAAATAGCTTGTACTGCCTGTTCTAAATGGGCGGTACTATCCACCAACATAGCGTTGATACCACCGGTCTCAGCAATTAGCGGCACACCGGGGCGTGCATTGTGTGCTAAATCGCGACGAATTGACTGTGCAGTGACAAGTGAACCAGTAAATACGACACCATCAACATAGGTATGACTGCATAGCGCCGAACCCACCACCTCACCTAGCCCAGGCAAAAGTTGCAATGCTGTTTGAGGAACACCAACAGCATAAAAACATTCGACTAATCGCGCAGCCACTAAACAGGTTTGCTCTGCCGGTTTCGCAAGGACAGCATTACCACAAGCCAGTGCAGCAGCGATCTGACCACAACAAATCGCCAACGGGAAATTCCAAGGACTAATACACACAACTCGTCCTAGTGGCTCAGCATCAGTAATATTGGCAGCATAAAAACGTAAAAAATCGACGGCTTCACGCAGCTCAGCATGAGCATCAAGCAAGGTTTTACCAGCCTCGCGGTGCAACAACGCAAAAAATTCAGGACGATGTAGTTCAAGCATATCTGCCACCTGATTTAACACGGATGAACGTTCAGACACACTAGTCGACCAGGGCATCGCTTGTTGGAACGCCGCATCAACGTCAGCCTCATTGGCATAATAAACTCGACCCACAACATCGCTGCGATTGACAGGGCTGTATACCACTTCGCATTGCCGAGGCTCATCACAAGACAATAAAGGCATAGGCCCAGCCTGCCATTGACGATTTCGGTACGGCTTGCGCAAGGTATCGAACTGACGTTGCATCACGACATCATCGACATCAAAACCAATCGAATTGAGTCGCTGTGGCTCAAACAGCTGATGTCCTTTAATAATGGATGTACGCTGCTGATAAGTCACAAAAGGGTCTTCAACTACCTTGGCAACAGGGACATCTTTACGCACCAGAAGATTGACAAAATTGGCATTAGCGCTGTTCTCTAGCATGCGACGAACCAAATAGGCCAATAGATCATGGTGCTGACCTATAGGCGCGTAGACACGGCAAGGACGCGACAAGTGCTTAGTACATTGCTCGTAAACGCCCTCACCCATCCCAAATAATCGCTGGTATTCAAATGTATGCTCGGCACTGGCTAGATGCTCAATAGCGGCAATCGTATGGGCATTATGGGTAGCAAATTGTGCATATAGGCCATCATTGTATGCTAGTAAGCGCTTGGCACAAGCCATGTACGCAATATCGGTGGCAGCTTTAGAGGTATATACAGGATAGTTTTCCAATCCCTGCACCTGAGCATGTTTTATCTCTCTATCCCAGTATGCCCCTTTCACTAAACGCACGCACACGTGGCGTTGATAACGCCGACTGAGGTCATAAACATGGTCAATGACTTGAGGTGCAGACATATTGTAGGCCTGAACGACCAAGCCAAACTCTGACCATTGCCCTAAATTAGCTTGCTGTAAAACCTGCTCAAAGATTGTCAGCGTTAATGGTAGCCTTTCGCTTTCCTCTGCATCTATATTCAAACCAACATCAATACTTGCGGCTAACTCAACCAATGAAATCAATCTTGGTAACAAATCTTCCTTTAAATGATGCCGCTTTGCCGTTTTAAAAAAGGGTGACAGCGCAGAAAGCTTTACCGACAAACCATGCTGCTTGCGCTGCACTGGTGGCAATACTGCCAATGCTAAGAGTGCATCTCGGTAAGCATTAAAATATCGCTGCGCATCTTTAGCGGTGAGCGCAGCCTCACCCAACATATCAAAAGAACATGGATATTTAGCTGATGATAGGGCCTCATCAATGGTTTGCGCCATCACAAATTTCTTACCCATGAATCGCATGGACTGATCGAACAATAATGCCATAGCAGGCTGACTAAAACTTTCAATCGTACCGCCCTGTTGCACGATTTTTCCTGCCAAACTTAAACCTCGACTAGCCCAATTAACCCATTGTGAAGGTGAATGATTCACATGTTGCTGCCATTGACCGTGGCTTATTTTGTCTTTAATCAAGCGCTGCTTTTGCCAGGCATCTGGCACTCTAAGAAGGGCTTCAGCGAGCTGCATCAAAGCAATTCCCTCATGATTACTTAAACCATACTCAGCCATGAAGGCATCCATCAACGCGACAGGTTGCTGACGTAATTGCTCGACCCATTGTACAGCAAGCCGTTGAATTGAATTTCGATCAGCCTTTGTCCAGCCAAGGTAAGACTGGTGTTGAGCGACAATCACTTCTTCATCAGCGGTTTGATATTGACTCACGTTTGGTATGTTGTTCAATAAAGACATAATTTACCTCCATATTCGACTAGTATTACCGAACATTTAGGTTTATTTTCTTTTAAATAACGCAGTAAATAGGAAAATTATCTTAAATGTTAAAAAAACTTAGAACAATAAACTCCAATCTAGACAAATTTGATCTAGCTATCCTGAAAATTATAAGTACGGCCGGGCGCATCAGTGTCACTGAGCTGGCAGATCAAATTGGTTTATCGAAAACACCAACTCAGTCACGCTTAAAACGTTTAGAAAACGAGGGGTATATTCGTGGTTATCGAGCTGTACTCGATCCTATTCTGTTAGGCATGGACCATATTGCCTTTGTCGAGGTTAAATTATCAGACACACGCGAACGAGCATTAGCAGAATTTAATAAAGCAGTTAAGGCAATTCCTGAAGTTGAGCAGGTGCATTTGATTGCTGGCAACTTTGACTATTTACTGAAAGTCCGCACACACAATATGAATGATTACAGACAAGTATTAGCTGAACAGATTTCGACACTACCACACTTATCACACACGTCCACCTATGTAGCAATGCAAGCCATTGTCGAAAATGCACCACTGAGTTAACTTAGTGCTGAAAAATACCGCGTGGCGACTTAGCATTTAAAGGTATGTCTTGATTAAGCGCGGATTTGGCTTAACACTTTGACGAGTTATTAAGCCTAACATCAATGTTTTCAAATCTGCTAGGGTGCAAAATACTCCAATGGTTGACGCGGCATATTGGCGCCATCAGGTTGGGTTTCCCACCATTTTCGACTTGAACGTGAAACGTGGGTCGTAAAAATAGTTTGATTAGGGTCTTCAGAAGATTGGGACATAAATCCCCAACCCTTATTTTTAATAAATGGGCTGTGCCAGAACAAGGTCCAAGTTCCTGGTACTGCGTCGTGAATACGGTGAAAGGTATTACCATTGACTCGCCCAAACCAACGTCTCGTTGCAATCTGGGTCATACAGCCTGATTCGCCTGCAGTTGGACATAAATCGATGAGACTTTCTTCACGGTAGCGCCCCAGCATCACGAGGGTGTAACCACGCTGCCAAGGATGATTATGGATATGCCGTTCTCTGTCGCTCGACACAAAACGATGCAAATAGACAACGTGGTTGAAAAATGTGCCGAGGTAATAGCGCTCCAAGTAGGGTCTGTCTTCTACATATATGAGACGACATGGCAATTTGGCAGAATAGTTGAAGAGAACACGGTGTAGCCATCGTGAGAGCATGATTATGTATCCGTCAAAAATTTCAGGGAGCACTACAAAAAAGCAAAGCGAACCCTACAATCATTTGTCAGATTGATCAATAAGAAAAGTTAGACAATGAAAAATAATGTATAGATGCCTTAGCGACTAGCAAAGGCATTTAACAGTATCTTCACCGCGCTAGTGTATTAAGCTGTACGCCCGGCTTGATAACCTTGTTTCCAAAGGTCTGCACGCCAATCACCCGAATAAGGGCAGTCTTGACGAGTTTTACCAGAGTTTGCAGCAAGAGAACCTTCGCGTTCAATATGCCAAGCTTCTTGTAACCAGAATGATTTGTGCAGGTCTTTATCTTCCATCACGTTTCTCCGTAATGATATTAGTTTTAGTTTCCGTGGGTCGACATCCTGTCGTTTATAACCGTCCTTTCCTTGGCGGTTTTAATATGGTGTTTATTATACAGCGCTTTGCGCATTAGACAATTTGAATATAGTAATAATTAGTATAAAACGTGTGAATAAACCGTGCGGTAACTAGGGCAGGTTTTTACAGGATCAGTTAATTAGCCTATCTAAAGCATTTCGCCAACCATTCAACATGGTTTGTCGCTCAGAAGAAGTCATTCTAGGTTCAAAACAATGTTGCTGCTGCCAGCAGGCTGCGAAGGCATCTCTATCACCGAATACACCAGTACTACGACCAGCCAAATAGGCCGCTCCTAGTGCCGTTGTTTCCAAAATAACGGGCCGAATAACGTTTTGATCTAAAATATCAGCTAAAAATTGACAGAACCATTGATTAGCCACCAAACCACCATCCACTCGCAAAACACTGGGTGATATTCCATCTTTAGCCATTGCGTCGAATAAGTCTTGGGTCATATAGACAATAGACTCTAAGGCCGCTCTGGCAAAATGCTTTGGTCCAGTTGCTCTTGTTAATCCAAAGATCGCACCTCGCACATCTGGGCGCCAATAAGGCACGCCTAATCCAGTAAAAGCAGGCACCATATAGACACCCTCATTACCCGGTAGCGATGCAGCTAATGCCTCAGTCTCGCTAGCCTGCTCTATGATCTGTAAGCCATCACGTAACCATTGGACGGCTGCACCGGCAATAAAAATAGATCCTTCTAAGGCGTAATGACGCTCACCTTCAAGTTGATAGGCGACAGTAGTGAGCAATCGATTTTTAGATTGCACGGGATGCTTGCCGGTGTTTAACATCACAAAGCACCCAGTACCATAGGTACTTTTGATATCACCAGGATCAAAACAGCATTGTCCAATAGTCGCTGCTTGTTGATCCCCGGCAACGCCCCTAATAGGCAATTGTAAAGGTAAAATACCTAGGGCAGTTTGACCGTAATCAGCATCACAATCCTTAATTTCTGGCAAAACTTCGCGGGGGACATTAAACAATTCAAGCAATTCATCATCCCAATCGCCTGTATGAATATTATAAAGACATGTGCGACTAGCATTTGTGGCGTCCGTGGCATGCACTTGTCCGCCTGTTAGTCGCCAAATAAGAAAAGAGTCAATCGTTCCAAAGGCCAATTTACCCGCCAAAGCTTGCTCTCTAGAACCATCAACATGATCTAGAATCCACGCCACCTTGGTCGCCGAAAAATAGGGATCAAGTAATAAACCCGTCTTCGATATAACTAGCTCTTCATGACCCTCATCAACCAAGCGTTGACAATGTTGTGCCGTACGCCTGTCCTGCCAAACAATAGCTGGATAAATGGGTTCACCCGTTGCACGGTCCCAAACAAGGGTTGTCTCACGTTGATTGGTAATCCCTATAGCTTTTAAAGCAATACTTGGAAAAGTAGACTGTGCTGTTGCAATAACCTCATGACACACCGCCAATACACTTTGCCAGATAGCATGTGGTTCGTGCTCTACCCATCCATCAGCTGGGTAAGATTGCGGGAACTCTTGTTGGGCTTGAGCCAAAACACGCGTACTGGCATCAAAGATCATGGCTCGACTTGATGTTGTCCCTTGGTCAATGGCAATAACGGCAGGCAAAGTCATATTTACCTTTGCTTAGGCAGAAAACTGCTCATGCGAAGTTGGATTTGTGTTTCCAATACGACGCTCTCATTTGGTCTATCCCCCAACAACATCTCTGCAGCAGTTACGCCTTTTGCATAGCTCTGTTGGGCGACAGTGGTCAATCCTGGGATATTTCGAGCTGCCTCGGGGATATCGTCAAAGCCAGTCACCCGAACGTCTTTGGGAACATTTAAACCTAATTCTAGCGCGACTTGAATAACCGCTAAGCCTATTCTGTCACTTTGACAAAGTATTACATCGGGTAAGTCTGCGGACGTTAAAACTTGTTCTGCTGCCTTGCGTGCTATAGCGTGTAAGTTTTCTGGCACATGCCATAC
>JALRIU010000257.1 GCA_023255355.1 Pseudomonadales bacterium
TTCCCACTAACAACCACAGTGAACCAGGCTCATTGAATCGCCATGCCTTATAGATTTCACGCAAACTGCGATAGAAATTGTAAGCAAAAATTAACGCTAAAATTGGTACGAACATCGTGAAGTCAGCTGTCGAGAAGATCAGGATGAATATCGCAAAAATCCAACCGGCGATGCGTTGGCCTTTTTCCAATTTTGAGTTGTTACGTTTTTTTAGCGCCGCTAGCGACATACGATGCAAGGATGTGGAGAAAAATAAAATCCCTAAATATCGCATTTTGAAATGCAGTTCAAAGCTTGTGATGTTAGGTGTTGCAAAAAGAAATTCCAGCATCGATTCAGTAGAAAGGAAAAACACAGAAGCTGACGCGCATACCGCTAGTAGCCACTTGCTCGAAGATTCGATAGGATTTTGAATACTTAAACCCAGGCTATAAATTCCGACTCCTAGAAGGATGCCGATGGTTACCATCGTTGTACTAATACTCCAGATTTCAGCATTGCGAAGAGCGCTTGGGTTACCAATGTCCACGCGATCACAGAGGCCGCCGTCGCGCAGATGGAAATTACTTACATTAATGAGAAGGCTAGCGTTAGTTGGTGTGGGTTGAGGTAAATTAAGTGTGATTGGACGCATCCTTGGTAGCGTATCGCTATCGCTACTGCCGGCTTTACCAATTCTGCCAAGAAGGCTGACTCCTCCAGCGTGATTGATAAGATAAATATCTGCGCTCGAGCATACTTGGTTGAAGTGAAGTGCCAGGGGTTCGTTAGGAATATTGTACATGTTAAGCATGTAGCTAGCTTGGCCTGTTCCACCGTAACTGAAAGATTCGTTTTCGTCTTGGGGTATCCCCCATAAATCGGGAATGGTTCTAAACTTATTCAGGGTAGGATTTAGAGTGTCGATGGTATATGGATCAGTGTGACTGCCCGCCCGGAAGTGCCATTGGCCGTTGATGTTTTGAATGGGAGTGTGGTCGCGATTCCATGAGCCAAGATTGATCTCGCCAGGTTTGAATTCAATAGTGTTTGCTATGCCTAGGCTGCTGAAAAGCATAACAACAAGCAAAAATATTGTTTTTATGAATGCTGTCATATTGGCTCGTTCCTTCAAGCAGTTGTGAATTTCTGTTTTATACATTTTAAATTCACCCTCCAGTGGCATTCATAAAACGGACGATTTGCACTGGTGCGTCGAGATCAAAATCGTGTTTCTCAGGTTTATATGCCAATGCATTGACGATGGCTGTTTTGACTTCGTGGAGTGGATTGGCACTATTGCGAACGATATCTCGAAGATTCACTGAGTCTTCGTTGCCAAGGCAAAGTATAAGCACACCTTCGGCGGTAACGCGAACACGATTACACGCTGCACAGAAATTATTGCTATGGGGTGAAATAAAACCTATCGCCGTTTCACTATCAGTCATGCGGTAATAACGGGAGGGCCCCCCCGTGGTTTTTTCGGGAGTTGCCAGCAATGGATAGCGGGTTTCTATTACGTCTTTGACCTCGTCACTTGACATAAAACTTAGCGCACGATCATGCTCGATATTACCTAGCGGCATTTCTTCAATAAAGCTGATATCAATATTTCGAGCTCTGGCAAACTCGACAAGATCGAGGATTTCATCCTCATTGCGACCACGCATGATGACTGCATTCAATTTGATGCGGTTGAAGTTTTGTTGGCACGCTGCGTCAATACCGCGAATGACAGTCTCTAGGTTGCCTGTTCGAGTGAGCGCTTTAAAGCGAGCTGGCTGTAGGCTATCTAAACTAATGTTGATGCGGTGAAGGCCGTGTTGGAAAAGCTGAGGGGCATATTCTTCGAGATGAGAGCCATTAGTCGATAGGTTTAGTTCCTTCAAGCCAGGAATTTGGGCTATTTTTTCGACGGCGCTAAGGATGTCACGACGGATAAGGGGTTCGCCACCCGTTAAGCGAATCTTCTCGACGCCTAGTTCGATAAACGCTTGTGCTACTAAGGTCAATTCTTCGAAGCTTAAAACATCTTTGCGCGGCACAAACACCATGTCTTCAGCCATACAATAGACGCAGCGGAAATCGCAGCGATCAGTCACCGACAAGCGTAGATAGGTAATTTTTCTGCCGAAGCTATCAACGAGTTTTTCCATGGCGACATCATACCAGAGAAATTAAACAACGCATTTCATAATTATTGATTTGTATAGCAAAAACATGTGTCCTATGCCATGGTATATCAAAAAAGGAAACGCACTTGAAAAAACATTGGTTTATATACATTGGTCCCCTTGCCAGCATGGCTTTGGGCATCGTAATGATGTCTCTCGGGCACGATATGGCACGAGTTTATGCAGCAAGCATTACACTCTGTTGCGTTATTTGGTGGTTGACTGAAGCCATTCCTATTCCTGTCGCATCACTGTTACCTATTGCGCTATTTCCAATGTTAGACGTTTTAACTGTTAATCAAGTCGCACAGGCCTATGGTAACCCCTTTGTACTGTTGATGCTTGGCGGGGGTTTATTATCGCTTGCGATGACCGAAAGTGGCGCACATCGAAGAATTGCAATGCATTTTGTGACCCTAGTTGGTACTGAACAACCCCGCCATTTGGTGTGGGGATTTATGGCTGCAGCGGCGTTTTTAAGCATGTGGATTTCAAATACAGCAACGGCACTAGTGTTATTGCCTATTGCTGTTGCCGCGGTAGAGAGTAGTGAAGACAAGCGTCTAGCCACTGTGCTTTTTTTAGGAATCGCTTACGCCTGTAGTATAGGTGGTATGGGAACACCTATCGGTACCCCGCCTAATTTAATCTTTATTGAGGTATTGCGTGAGCAAACTGGATACGAGGTGAGTTTTTTGCAATGGATGGCATGGGCTCTTCCAGTCGTGTTGGTGTTTTTGCCTATTGTTGCATGGGGACTGACACGGAAATTAGGAGACGGTTTGGCGCTACCCAATTTTTCAGCTGGAGCCATGAAAAGCGCTGAGAAAAGGGTCTTAATCATTTTTGGTCTGACTGCCCTCGCCTGGATGACCCGTACGGATCCTTTTGGAGGTTGGCGTGAGTGGTTAAATTTGCCTAATGCCAATGATGCATCGGTTGCATTTTTGGCGGCCATACTTTTGTTTATGATTCCCAAAGACGATGATACTGGTGAGCGATTGCTAAGTTGGGACGCTTCTCGAAATTTACCTTGGGGCGTGTTGCTACTGTTCGCAGGTGGGTTAAGTATCGCGACGGCGTTTAAACAGACAGGGCTCAGCCAGCTTTTGGCAGAACAACTGGATATGGTAGCGAGCATGCCGCCCATAGTGTTGGTTCTCATGATCTGTCTACTGGTAACCTTTTTAACCGAGGTGACCAGTAATACGGCGAGTGCTAGTTTATTGCTGCCTATCCTTGCTTCGATTGCCGCTGCTGCAGGTATCGATGCCTCGAGTCTGATGTTGCCTGCTGTATTAAGTGCTAGCTGTGCGTTTATGCTACCCGTAGCAACACCGCCAAATGCAGTTGTTTTTAGTTCTGGTTATATTTCTACCAAGGATATGGCAAAAGCGGGAATTTATTTTAATATTGCAGGTGCGTTCGTGATCACTACAGTATTGACTGTGATGGGTTTGATATGAGTCTGTCATTGGCGTGATACCACCAATGACAGAAACATTGTAGGAAGTATTACAGTAGGCCTAAGACGGCTTCAGCTGAGCTTTTTTCTAGGGCAGCTTCATCGATATTTAGCGCGCTAATTGTTCCATTGTCGATGATCATTGCGTAACGTTTGCTGCGCATGCCCATACCAAAACCACTCGCATTTAGCTCTAAATCAAGTGCCTTGGCCAATTCACCATTACCATCTGCAGCCATAATAATATGTTCTGCATTTTGAGCATTGCCCCATGCGTTCATAACGAATACATCGTTGACAGATGTACAGATGATGGCGTCTACGCCTTTCGCTTTTAGACTATCTGCGTGTACCACGAAACCTGGAAGGTGAGCTGCAGAGCAGGTCGGCGTGTACGCGCCAGGGACTGCAAACATCACGACTTTTTTGTCAGCACAGAAATCGGCAAGCGGAAGATCGCTTGGACCTTCTGCGCCCATTACTTTAAGGTTTACAGCGGGGATTTTGTCACCAATGTTGGCCATATGATTCTCTCTTATTAACTTTCGTTTTGCTTAATTGCCTGTTGAAGTAAGGCACCCATAGACCCCATATTAGACGTTTTTTGGGGCGTTTGTCTTGTCATATTTTGCTTTGGTTGGGGTCGATTATTAGCAGGTTTATCATTTTGCTGACTAATTTCATCGTCAAGTCGCATGCTAAGTGCGATACGCTTGCGAGCAACCTCGACCTCAATAACCTTAACTTTGACGATATCGCCTGCTTTGACAACGTCACGAGGATCCTTAACAAACGTATTCGATAGCGCCGAAATATGTACCAGTCCATCTTGGTGAACACCAATATCAACAAAGGCACCAAAATTGGTGACATTACTGATTGCACCTTCTAGGATCATGCCGGGGATCAGATCTTTGATCGTTTCTACCCCTTCCATAAAATCGGCCGTTTTAAATTCTGGGCGAGGATCGCGACCAGGTTTTTCAAGCTCTGCCAGAATATCTTTGATGGTGGGCAGACCGACAGTCTCAGTGATAAATTCTTGCGGTTTTAATGTGCGAAGAAAACTTACGTCGCCAATAATGCTATTGATTTGACGCTGGCTTTGTTTGGCAATGTTTTCAACGACGGAATAGGATTCAGGGTGAACGGCCGAATTATCGAGGGGGTTTTCTCCAGCAATGCGTAAAAAGCCAGCAGCCTGTTCAAACGTTTTGTCGCCAAAACGAGGAACTTTCATCAAATCTTGTCGGCTGGAAAATGCGCCATGCAGATCCCGAAAGTCGACAATATTTTGAGCAAGTGTACTGTTTAAGCCTGAAACACGACTCAACAATGGGATTGAGGCAGTATTAAGATCAACGCCTACCGCATTCACACAATCCTCAACGATGGTGTCTAGCGTGCGTGCCAACTGAACTTGGTTAACGTCGTGTTGGTATTGGCCGACCCCGATTGATTTGGGATCAATTTTTACCAGCTCTGCTAAGGGGTCTTGCAATCGTCTGGCGATAGACACCGCGCCCCGGATCGTAACATCTAGGTCAGGGAATTCTCGAGCTGCATACTCAGAGGCAGAATAGATAGAGGCTCCGGCTTCATTGACGATGACTTTTTTGATATTGAGTTCGGGCAACTGTTTGATAACTTCGCCAGCAAATTTATCTGTTTCGCGTGAGGCGGTGCCATTGCCGATACTGATCAATTCAACATTATGTTTGCGGCATAAATTCATCAAGATTTTGGCGGATTCGACAATTTTATTTTGTGGCGGATTTGGAAAAATAGCGCAGTGATCGACGACTTTGCCCGTAGCATCAATAACCGCAACCTTAACCCCCGTTCTAAGACCTGGATCAAGGCCGATGGTAGCTTTTTGTCCAGCTGCGGCAGTTAAAAGTAGATCCTTTAAATTGGCACCAAAAACTTTAATCGCGTCTTCTTCGGCAGATTCTCGCACGTTGCCTAACAGGTCTGTCTCAAGATGGGTGAGTAATTTAACTCGCCATGTCCAACGCACCACTTCATTCAGCCATTTATCTGCTGCACGGCCATTATTTTTAATACCCACGTGGCCGGCAATAATCCCTTCACAGGGATGACTTGCTAGTGGGCTTTCTTCTTCATTTGGCAACCTCAAGCTAACACTTAAAACACCTTCTTTGCGGCCTCTAAATAACGCCAGTGCTCTGTGTGAAGGGATTTTTTGGAGCGGTTCGCTATATTCAAAATAGTCTCTGAATTTTTCACCTGCAGATTCCTGGCCTGCAATCACCCGTGCACTGGCATTGGCGTTATCCCACAAAAATTGCCGCAACTTGCCAATTAATTCGGCATCTTCAGCAAATTGCTCCATTAGGATTTGCTTGGCACCATCTAAAGCATCTTTGCTGGTTGCAATTGCATGATCGGCGTTTAAAAACTCAATTGCGATGACCTCTGGATCTAATGAAGGATCGCTCATTAGGCGATCAGCGAGCGGTTGCAATCCGGCTTCGCGAGCAATTTGTGCTTTGGTTCGACGCTTAGGTTTATAGGGAAGATAAAGATCTTCAAGCCGTGTCTTAGTATCTGCCGAGTTAATTTCTTTGCTTAATTCAGGTGTTAACTTACCTTGTTCTTCGATGCTTTTTAGGATGGTCTCGCGACGCGCTTCTAATTCCCTAAGGTAGTGTAAACGTTCCTCGAGGTAACGCATTTGAGTGTCATCTAAGCCGCCGGTAACCTCTTTGCGATAGCGAGCAATAAATGGGACGGTTGCGCCCTCATCCAGCAAGTTTATAGCCGCATTGACTTGGCGGTCGGCAACGTTGAGTTCTTTGGCAATATGCTTTTCTAAATTGATCATAATCGAAGGGTATATAGTTAATAATCTGATTGCGATTATGCGATAAATTGATGGCTCTTGGCAGTCTTGTTTTTTACAAAAAGAGTTGCTAGAGGCTTTCCAGAATAAAGATAGACTTGTTCAAAATGGATTGGCCGGATGGCTCCGGCCAAGGGAAGGTTAGGCTTTCGGCCCGGCGGCTAAAATTGCATCGGAAACATCAAACTTTTGAATATTGCGGTTAAATAAAGCCGCTAATTTACTTGCCGCTTGGTTGTATTCGTCAAGTGACGACCAGCCGCTGCGCGGGTCGACATATTTGTCGTCAACGCCCGGTATGGCTAGCGGGATATCCAAGTTCAAATTATCCAAGTGAACAGTTTCAACGTCTGAAAGCGCACCACTTTGTGCAGCAGCGACGACGGCGCGAGTAACCGGGATAGGGAAACGAGAGCCAGAGCCACCCGCTGCGCCAGAGCCGCCTGTCCAACCAGTGTTAACAAGGTAAACACGGGCGCCAGACTTTTCGATACGCTGCATTAATAATTCAGCATATTCGCCAGCTGGTCGCGGCATGAATGGCGCACCAAAACAGGTTGAGAAAGTAGGGTGGATCCCTGCCTCAGCGCCGAGTTCGGTTGAGCCAACACGAGCTGTATAACCTGATAAAAAGTGGAACGCTGCCGCCTCTTTGCTCAAAATAGATACCGGTGGTAAGACACCTGATACATCACATGTTAGAAAAATTACAGTTTTTGGTTCTGCCCCAATGTTCTGCGGTATTCTTTTGGCAACATGTTCTAATGGGTAGCAACAGCGGCCATTTTCAGAAAGACTAGTGTCGTCATAATCGGCCTGGTGCGTGCTGTCTATGACCACGTTTTCGATAATAGCGCCGTAGCGAATGGCCTCCCAAATAATGGGTTCATTTTGGTGGCTAAGGTTGATGGTTTTAGCGTAGCAACCGCCTTCAAAGTTGAATACTTGGCCATCGCCCCAACCATGTTCATCGTCTCCGATGAGAAAACGTTCTGGGTCTGCCGACAGGGTCGTTTTGCCGGTACCTGACAAGCCAAAGAACAAGGTGGTGTCGCCATTTTCGCCGACGTTGGCTGAACAATGCATTGGCATGACGTCTTTTTCCGGCAAAAGAAAGTTTTGCACTGAAAACATAGACTTTTTCATTTCACCTGCATAACGCATACCCGCTAATAACACTTTGCGTTGAGCAAAGTTAATGAGTACTACGCCATCGCTATTGGTGCCATCGCGTTCGGGCTCGCAAACAAAATTAGCTGCATTGATGACGGTCCATTCTTGTTTGGATTTTGGATTATATGTTTTGGGGCGGACGAACATGTTACGACCAAAAAGACTCTGCCAAGCTGTTTCGGTAAAAACTTGCATTGGTAAATAGTGGTCGTCACTGGCACCTACGTGCAGGTGTTGTAAAAAGTGATCTCGTTCTGCAAGGTAACTTTCTACACGATTCCAAAGTTCATCAAACTTTTTGCTTTCGAACGGGCGGTTAACACTGCCCCAATCAATAGCATCTTCAGTTGAATGCTCTTTGACGATAAAGCGGTCGGCGGTTGAACGGCCTGTGCGGTGGCCTGTCGTTACGACGAGAGCTCCGGTGTCCGCAAGGGTGCCTTCGCCGCGTTTTAGGGCTGCCTCGATAAGTGCAGATGGGCATAAATCAGTGTGCACAGTAATGTTATCCATTACCATGGCTGGTGAAGAATTCGTTGTCATTGCTGTTTCCTGTTGTCTTTTAAGACGATTCTAAATTGATCTTCTTTTGAGATCTTTTAGCATTATGACAAAGATATCGAGCATGTGTATTTTTATTTACCTAAATGTGACACATACCCGCAATTCAGTGTATTGATGTTAGTGAAGCGATGGGGGCTCTTCGTTAAAAATATCCTCAATAGCCAAACTATCAAATTGGTAATTGTGATTACAGAATTCGCACAAGACGTTGATAACTCCTTCGTCTGCCAGAATGCTTTTAGCCTCTTGTCGGCCAATAGATTTAATCATTTCGCGGGTGCGGTGCTCTGAGCAACTACAGCCAAAGCGCACATCTCTCGGTTCAAATAGTCTCACCTTGTCTTCATGATAGAGACGATAGAGCAGCGCTTCGTGACTAAGTGATAGTAATTCTTCGTTGGTAATTGTCGCAGCTAAATGCGTGACATGTTGCCAGTTATCAGCGCGGGCATTGGCATCGGTCATATGGCTTTTTGGCAGTTCCTGCAGCATAAAACCACTTGCACTGTTGTTGTCGGCGCTTAACCAAAAAAACGTGTTTAGCTGTTCTGATTGTTGGAAATATTGTGCTAAACATTCAGCAAGTGAGTTACCAGAAAGCGGGACAATACCCTGGTAGCGATTACCTTTAATTGGATCAATGGTAATGGCAAGCGTGCCATCTTTTAATAATTCATTGAATGCAGTAGCGGTTGCCTGTTCTGCTTCTCTTGCAATGGCTCGCACTCTAAAGTCATTGCTGCACTCGGCCATTATGGTAGGAATTTGGCCATCACTTCGAGCCTGTAATATGACACTGCCAGCAAACTTTAGGGTGCTGCTTAGAAGCACTACTGCTGCGACAAACTCCCCCAGAAGCTGTTGAACGCCTGCAGGGTAATTATGCTCGAGTACTGCATGCCGATAACTCTCTTGGAGCGACACAATCTCACCACGAATGTCTGTCTCGTCGAACATAAAACGAAGTATATTATCGGTGTTACTCATAAAAACTACTCAAATTGGTTGTCTTGTTTAAATCGGTGTATTTGGCGACGATCCTTTTTGTTGGGTCTCGTCTGCGGCGCTGCCATACCAGCGCTGGTTAGTTTGCGCTGTAATGCTGTTTGCTGTCGAGCAGCTATGCTTGCTTCGGTTTCTTGATAGAGCAGTTGTGCTTCTGGGGCGCCGCGGCGTTGATCAGATAGCGCGATAACTTCGACAATGCGCTCATCCCATCCCTGCCTAATGGTTAACATGGCGCCGATCTGAACTTCCTTACTGACTTTACAATTTGCTCCGTCATATTTGATCTTGCCGCCTTCGATAGCTTGCTTGCACAAACTGCGGGTTTTATAAAATCGGGCCGCCCATAACCATTTATCCAATCTTACTTTGTCGGTCATAGTATCGTCTTGTCAGTATTGGGAATGACTTCATCAAAGTGATGAATGCCTCGATATAACCCTGTTTGCCTTATTTCTTTTCTGCTATCGGGCTGTAAGAGTGTAAGTAAATGTTTGATTCCGGCTTTCTGAGCAGAGGCTAACACGCTTTCAGTGTCGTCCACCAACAAGGTTCTGGCTGGATCATAATGATGAATCTTTCTCAATCTAGACCAAAATTCTGGGTCTTCTTTGGGTAGTCCAAAATCATGGGATACCAATAACTTATCAAACCATGGGTCCAACTTGGTTTGTTCCATTTTTATTGCCAGGCTCTTACTGTGTGCATTGGTGACTAAATAAACTGTTTTGTTACTTTCTCGTAAAAAGGTTAAAAATTCTATCACATGTGGTCTGATAGAGATCATGTGAGCAATTTCACGTTTTAGCGTTGGAATATCAATACCCAGTTTTTCTGTCCAATAGTCTAAGCTGTACCATGCAAGCGTGCCCCTTTCGGCGGTCATCATGGGTTCAATTTCTGCCCAAGCCTGGTAGGTTTTGATACGTTTAAATTTCGCGTAATTTTTGGGCACATAGTGTAGCCAAAAATAATTATCAAAATGCAAATCGAGTAGGGTTCCGTCCATGTCGAGTAAAACTGTATCGATAGCGTCCCAATCAAGCATTGTCTGTACCTCAAAATAACCTGCTTATCATACCATAGGGCGACGTAGCGCAGGAATGTGAATTAGGGGTTAAAGAATATCTGTGGTAGGAGTAGAATAGATTCTTCACACAAGCGAGAAATGTTTTGTCTTCACCTGAAAATTTTCACATTCCTGATATTTGGATCGATCAGTTATACGCACTGTGTGTTGCAGTGGGCGACATTATTAAAGGGTATTACCAAGATGATTGTAATCTCAACGTGTCCCTTAAATCTGATAATTCTCCGCTTACTGCCGCTGATTTAGCGGCTAACGATTTTATTATCAATGGCCTCAATGCTCTTGAACCACGCTTGCCTATTGTCTCTGAGGAGATGGAGGCAATTCAATTCGTCGAGCCAAGCGCTGGCCGTTATTGGTTGATTGATCCGCTTGATGGCACACGTGAGTTTATCGAAAAAACTGGTGAATTCACGATTAATATTGGTCTTATAGAGGCTGATAAAGCCATTTTTGGCGTGATCTATGCTCCCATGAAAGACGAGTTTTACTATGGTGGTCGCGGTGTAAAACCGCGTCTAATAATTGGTGATACATCTATTGAGCTCGGCTGTCGTGCTCTCGATAACGAGGTTGTGGCAGCAGTCTCAAGGCGCCGAGCTAAAGCTGCCTTAGACTTTTTGGCTCAGTCATCGCTTGTGCAAGAGTTTGGAGTGGGCACCTTAACGCTAGGCAGCGCCTTGAAACTAACCCAGGTTGCACTCGGTAATGCTGATGTTTATCCATGCCTTGGGCCGACTGGCGAATGGGATACCGCCGCAGGTCAGGCCATTGTCGAGGCGGCAGGTGGTGCTGTAGTTGACCTACAGGGGCAGCCCTTGCGTTATGGTCGCTCTGCAGATCGGATTAATCCTAGTTTTGTTGTTTTGGGCGATTTAGGCGCATGGCGTCGAGCAGGTGATATTGGCGCCTAGCTATTTTTCAAAATGGCTTGGAAGTGCTGCTCAACAATATCGCTGTATGGGGCTTTCAGTTGCTTAACCATCAAAACCCCTCTGACATTTTCGTGTTGAATAGGGTCTTCCAGAACATTAGCAAGAGTCCAGTGCTGTATGAATTTATCTGAGGCCATAAAGCTATTTTGTTGCGTGGCGCTGGCATAAAAGTTCGCCTGTTGCTTTGCAAGTGCGCCCAATTGAGACATAAGTGTTGGTTGGCGTAACTGGGTATTAGTTGAAGGTGGAATAACTTCACCAATACCGATACCGATAGCAAAAGGGATTTTGCCTTCACGTAGTCTTTGTTGATCGACTAGAGCCTGCATTCGCAACAATAATTCTGCAATTACCAAACTATCGGCAGCGGTTGATGCATCAAACTCCTCTGCGGTAAAGGTAATATCAAAACCGCCAGGCGCTGGTTCCCAAGGTAGCATGGTCCTTTCTGCGACAGCTTCTACGCACTGTTGTAATTGACGTGCAATTTGTTCAAGAATAAGTTTATCAACCTGCCTAGCTAAACCGCTCCAATCGTTAATTCTGATAGCAATTACGGTGCTTGGTAATAATGTTGTTGGTTGAGGCTCTTCGACAATTTTTCTCTCGCCAAAAAGTTGAATAAGTAAGCTTCCGTATGCATCATTATGTAGATAATCTGGGGCGTCTTGACCGGTCTCAATGCGTTGCACAATGTCTTTAAAAATATTGCTGACGTTGGATGCGCCAAGCCGCAAAAAAATGTAACAAAGCAGAGATGCCGCAAACAGTAATGCTAATGAACTGAACAGCAAAGTCGTTTCTCGCTCATCAGCAAGACTGGGGTTGAGAAATATTTCGCAATAACCGATAACGCTTTTATCGTAGGCAATTTCACTACGATAAGACGTTTTGGGGATTGGTTGATCACTGTTAGCCGCCACTAAAATTTCGCCATCTAACCCTATGATGCGAGCATGGCTAATGTGTGGTGACCCTATAATTTCTTGAAGAGTGGCATTTAAACTAACCGCTTCGTTATTAAAGGTATCAAAACGGACTTGAGCGGCTATTAACTGACTTACTTGCTGGCCATAAGTAGCATCTTGCTGTTGTAGGGTGTGGCTATTAAGTTGCAATTGAATAGCGACTAATATCCCGCCTAAAAGCACAAACAATCCTGTGCCAATAGCGGCAATGCGTTCTTCAAGGGGTAGCCCAGCTAATAGTTTCACGACAACATCCTGTAAAAAAAGATGATTATATCTTGAAAGCCCTCGATAACGGCAAGATCGTTGTTTTAAAAAATAGACTTTTTCACAACTAGTAGTGATACCAAGGGTATTTGCTTGTAGAATGTATCACTTTAAAACCGATTGAAAACAGCATGCGCGAAATTTTATTAATTAATATTTCTGGACACGACCAGCCCGGCATCACAAGCTCTGTAACGGCAATACTTGCCGAATACAATGTCAATGTATTAGATATCGGACAAGCAGTAATCCACGATACGCTTTCATTGGGTATTTTGGTCGAGGTGCCCAGCGAGTCGGGCTCATCTCCCATACTTAAAGAAATCCTATTTAGGACCCATGAGATGGGTTTGCGCGTTAAATTCGAACCCATTGCTGAAGAAAGCTATCAAACTTGGGTTGAAGCCCAAGGTAAGCCTCGTCATATTGTCTCTTTACTTGCACGAAAGATTACTGCTGAGCATATCTCTAAGCTTACTGCGGTTTCAGCTAACTTTGGTCTGAATATTGATAAAATTAATCGCCTCTCGGGGCGTTTACCGCTAGGACCTGTCCCAGCAAATAGTAAGGCCTGCGTTGAATTTTCTGCTCGGGGTGATATTACTGATACTGCGCAAGTTCGCACAGCTTTTTTAGAGTTAGCCTCGGCAATGGATGTCGATATTGCCTACCAAGAAGATACTATTTATCGCCGTAATAGACGCCTAGTATGTTTTGATATGGATTCAACCCTTATTGAGGCTGAAGTCATAGATGAGCTTGCCAAGGCTGCTGGTGTTGGCGATCAAGTCAGCGAAATTACCGAGCGGGCTATGGCTGGAGAGTTAGACTTTAATGAAAGTTTTGCCCGCCGTATGGCTTTGCTAAAAGGTCTTGATGAAAGTGTGTTGGTTTCAATCGCTGAGCGTCTACCCATTACAGAAGGTGCGGATAACCTTATTAGTACATTACGTCATCTCGGTTATAAGACCGCGATCTTGTCGGGTGGCTTTAATTATTTTGGTAAATTTTTGCAGCAAAAGTTGGGTATTGATTACGTTTTTGCCAATGACCTTGAAGTTGTCGACGGTAAAGTCACCGGCCGTGTAACGGGTACTGTCGTGAATGGCGAGCGCAAGGCAGAGTTATTGCGTGAGTTAGCTGCGCGAGAAAATATAAGTCTTGAGCAAGTTGTTGCGGTTGGTGATGGTGCTAATGATTTACCCATGTTAAGCATCGCAGGCTTAGGTATAGCTTTTAGGGCCAAACCGATTGTTAAGCGGCGTGCCGGACATTCAATTTCTACGTTAGGGCTCGATGGGATTTTGTATCTGATTGGCGTTAGCGATAGGGATCGCAGCACACGTAAGTTTTAAAACTCTGCCATATCATTGTTAAGTGAGCTAATCGGCGAAGCGATGTAATAGCCTTGAATTAAGCTAGCATTGGTTTGCCATAGCATGGCCATGCTGTTTGCGCTTTCCACAAAGCCGACAATACTTGCAACGCCTTTAGCCTCTATATCGTTTAGCATCTGTTTTAATAATTCTGGGTTGTTATCTTGCTGGAGCGCTTGCATGAACCTAGGTGCTAATTTAGTAAAGCGTGGTTTTACTTTATCAAATAGTTTTAATGAATTGTCATTCTCTCCAAGACGGTTGATAGACGTTTCGCAACCGAGTTGTTCTAGTTGTGTAAAGACTTTAATGGCCCGCAGCAAATAACACTCCACGTGTTCCGTCAAGAATTGAAATACTACCGTTTGCGGCGGTACCTCAGCAGTTCTCAATGCCACCGAAATCCATGGCAGTAATTTGTCATCGTTAAGAGCATTAGCCGTTAAATTAATGATCAAATGGGTGTCTGGATTGTTCTTTTGGGCTTCCGCAAGCTGTTTTAGGCACTCTAAAATGACCCATCGATCGAGTTTGGTATCAAACTCCCGCTGGGTGAAGGCATCGATAAATAGCGAAGGAGAAATTTCTTCGTCGTTCTGATCGAGCATTCTCAGGTAGGCTTCATAGTATTCTTGATCACTGTCCTTGATACTTACCATGGACTGGAACGACATTCTGAATCGATTGAGCGAAATAGCGTCATCTAGTGTCATTCCAGTATTTCCTGCTACGCCGGCACGGATATCGCTGGTATACAATTTGAAAGCGTTGCCATCGTTTTCTGAACGGGCTTCGAACATCGCTTGATGGGTATTATCTAGCCATTGCTCTGCACTAATGTCTGCCGTTAATGAGGCTACGCCAATACTGCAGGTCATCTGTACCGTGCGATCGTTGTATTCGAAAAGGTGTTGCTCAAAGGCATTTAAAAATAAAGGTAATCGGTCGCGTATGCTGCCCAGTGTATGGTTTTGGGTATAAACCAATAAACTACTATCACTTAGCGGTTTACTCCAAGGGTTGAGATCTTGAAGACTGCTTTCCATGAATGCCAAGGCTTTTTTGAGAATGATTCTAGAGGTAGACGGGCCATGTTTTGCTTTTAATTGAGCGGTTTTATCAATATCAAAAATGAGTAATAGGCCGTCATCATTTTCTGCCAACTTAGCAAGTTCATCCATAATGTCTATCTCGGATGTGTTGCCAGGCGAGGTGGTAATTACAGGTGCGGATGTTGCAGGGGCCAGGGCAAAGCTCATTTGAATAGTACTTTCACCTTCGAAATAGGTGGTCACGAGACGAGTGTCTAGCATTTCATCCTGATTGATAAGTTTGATGCTGACGTGCTCGATATTTCCGCTGGCAGCTTTTTTTAATGCTAATTTCAGTCTGTCGCGGCTTTCAGATTCGATGTAATCAAATAGTGGCAGATCGATGAGTTCATCGCGAGGACTTGTTAAGCACTCCGCAAAGCTGTCGTTACAACTCAAGATGATGCCATCTTGGATATAGGCAACGGCATCACTGCTAGCATCGAGTAATTGCGACTGGCGTTGATCGAATTCGTTAGCTTGGCGTTTCAGCTTTTGTAAATTCATCCAAAGCTTTGACGCATTAGCATCTCTGGCGATAGCGTGGACTAGGTGTTCTTCATTGGCGCAACTTATGATATCGCTCGCACCATAGCTAATTCCTTGACTGATGCTTTCGGTATCCAGTTGTTCACTGAGATAGTGCCAGGGCAGAAATAGTTCAAGGCGTTCAATAATTGCTGTGAGATCAGCACAATCTAGCGTTGGATGTTTGTTGTCACAAATAGCCAAATGCCAGTGGCGGTCCAACAGAAATGCCTCAAGGTCACTCAGATCTTTAGGCCGCACGATATTAGCCGCAATTCCCGCGCGACGAAGCGTGGATATGACCTCTTCAGAGTTGTTAGAAGATTCGTTTAGAATCAAGATACTTAACGCTGCGAGTTCCATGTGGCCCCATTGGCTAGTGTGAATGAATCCATTATTTTACATGAACAGTTTGCTAAGGCTTTTATCGTTGGATTTAATTCTAAAGCCAATGATAGGCATACGCTGCATAACGTCATCAAGATCTGTGAAGTTAAAGATACTATAGCCAAAGCTCGCTTGTTCGACATCATTAAGTTTAACAATCATTTCCAGATCATCCCGCAGTAATTGGACTTTACCTTCACTAGCAAAAGTGGCGCTAGGTAATAAAAGTCTGGCTTTTAGCTTTAGAGCAGGAATTTCTGGCAATAGTAAGCACTCACTAAAAAGTACGTTATCAATAACGCCTATGTTGGGTAGCATTCGCGCGCCAAAACATGCTGCGCTCGGCGCAATGATTTCAACGCCAAATAAGATGTGGTCGTCGTCATTTAATACCCAGCGAATGACACATAGCATATATTGATCGTCATGATGTTCTCGCAATACAAGAACATCGCCATTTTTTATTACCGTGCTAAGCGGTAACTTCATCTTTAAACAAAAACCTTTGGCGCTATGCTCCATAACGATGACATCAAACAATTCAGGCTCTCGGTATTCGCTAGACAGTGTTGATGTTTGAGCATGCCTTATCGCCGCAATAACGGACTCGGATTGGAAACTGGCTTTGTCACTCAATTCTTGTTGGTGATAGCCATCCCAACTGTCATGCAGAAATTGTTCTCGTTTGGCGGCAAACATCGGATTGTTATCATCCATAAGAACATTAGGTTTTCCATTCAGATGTCGTGTCATGTCATCGAGATTGCGATGATGGCTAAAGGCAAGCCAGCTGTTGTTTAATCCAATACCAATCTGCACGGTTTTATTGCTGTTGTGACGAGGCATTACACGTTCGATATTGCCACTTAGTGCTCGCAACACATGCTGTTTTAGACGTTGATTAAGTACTATTTTGTTACTCTCGTCTTGTTCATTTTTGTCAATGCGGTTAACAAAATCATTATAGTTAATGGTATAGGTATCTTTGCCGGAGATTGATTTGCTTCGAATAGGCGGGTTATCGCTATCTAGATTTACCGAATAGTCACCAGAGGGATCGGTGGTAATCTCGATCAACACGGCATACTTTTCGATAAATTGCCATAATGTCATGATTTCTAACTGATTTAGCTGGTTGCAGTTAGCAATTCGTAGCAAACTGATAGCTGCATATACGTCCGTTATGCAAGAAATTGGATGTTCTGAATAAAGGCTATCATTGATCCGATGCTCGTTAATTTGGAATTTTAAGCTCATGGCATAACGTTTATGCAACGTGCCCCAATGTCCTTGCCTGTCGGTTTTATAAAGTAAAATATTTTGCAGTAAAACCTGTTGCTGACAATGGATGGCTCGATGCAAGCATGTAATAGCAGCTTTAGAGGGTTTAATTGGCTCGTGGATTTGAGGATGATCAATAAAGGCATGATCTCTCGTGGTTTGAGCCATGTAAGCGTCGCCTAGCATTTGCCATAACAGGCTGGCATGGCCTGCTAACTGAGCGATATGGGGTGGTAGATCGATCGATTGATTTAAGTATTGGTGGCTTAGTTTAGTGCAGTGACGAAAGATATGAAGCCTCAATTCATCTAGCAAATTTAGACCATCATGAAGTTCAATATCCAGCGCAGCGAGATCATTGCAAGCCGTACTTAGTGCATCAAAATATTTGCCGGGGTTTGTGCGTGGTAGCGCCTCCAGCCAATACTTAAGGTCCGCCATGGTCGCGGTACCAAAAATTGCTGTCCTAGTGGGGATGCCAATATCCATAATGAGTTATTCCTTCTCCATGCACATTGAGTATAGGCAATACTGGCTATTGGGCAATTTTAGAGCGGTTTTTTACTCGTGCTACCGGGTTCGGTGTAAACAAATTTAGGGACTAAATAGCCGGGTAGATTGTCTAGGAGCTGTTGTTGCAGTTCTCTGCCTTTAGCGGCAGTAACGTCAAAATGGCTAGCCCCTGCCACTTTATCAAGAGCATGAACATAGTAGGGTAAAACACCCTGGGAAAATAGCTTCTTACTAAGTTCGATGAGGATCTCAGCGGTATCATTGATACCTGCCAGTAAAACGCTCTGATTCAATAGAGTGACGCCGTGTTGCCGAAGTGATTTAAAGCCTTGGGCTGTTAGGGAGTCTAACTCATTGGGATGATTGGCGTGGATAACCATGCTGATATCAAACCTATCCGTATCCATCCAAGACAGTAGATCATCATTTACCCGCTGTGGAATAACGAGAGGTAGCCGAGAATGGATCCGCAAACGTTTTACATGGGAGATTTCGGCGATTTGCTCGATAAGTCGACGTAAATATTTATCATTGGCGGCAAGGGGGTCGCCGCCACTCAAAATAATCTCATCAATATCAGGTCTCTCTTGCACATATTGTAACGATGCTTGCCAGTCTTTTAGGCTCGGATTGTTGTCTTGATAAGGAAAGTGTCTACGGAAACAATAACGACAGTTTATCGCGCATGCACCGCTGGTAATCAACAAAACTCTGCCTTGATATTTGTGAATTATGCCTGGTACTGGGTTGCGCTCAGTCTCGAGCAGAGGATCTTCAGTAAAGTTAGGTGTATTGACTAGCTCGTTAACAAGTGGAGCGATTTGCAACAACAGCGGATCTAAGGGGTTACCCTTCTGCATTTTGTTGAGATAGCTTGTTGGGACTCTCAATGGAAACTTTAAGGCAGCATTTACCGATAAATTTAGCTGAGATTCATTCAGCTCAAGAAGCTTAAGTAATTGTTTTTTATCGCATATTGCATTAGAAAGTTCATCTTGCCAGCTTTGGTGCTGCCATATTGGTTCAATTTTGGTTACCATAACTGTTTTTTTCATAAATATTAAAGTACGAGGATATACAATGGCCAACTATTCTACCAACGAATTTAAATCAGGTCTCAAGGTTTTACTCGATGGCGAGCCATGTGCCATTTTAGAAAATGAATATGTAAAACCCGGCAAAGGACAGGCTTTCAATCGCGTTAAATTGCGCAATTTAAACACCGGCCGCCAATGGGAGCGAACCTTCCGTTCAGGGGAGTCGTTGGAAGGTGCAGACGTAATGGATATCGATATGGAGTATCTCTATACCGACGGTGATTTTTACTATTTCATGGAGCCAAGTACCTTTGAGCAACATCAAGCTGATGCAAAAGCTGTAGGCGACACGGTTAAATGGTTAAAAGAGCAAGACGTTTGCGTTGTGACATTATTTAATGGTGTGCCTCTATCGGTGACGCCACCAAATTTTGTCGAATTAGAAATCGTTGAAACTGATCCAGGTGTTCGCGGTGATACTGCAACTGGCGGCACCAAGCCAGCACGTTGTACCACTGGAGCGGTTATTCGAGTGCCTTTGTTTATCGATAATGGTGAAGTGATCAAAGTTGATACCCGTTCAGGTGAATACGTAAGCCGCGTTAAGCAATAATGGAATGGTTGCCCTCTGCAGAACTTAGCGTTTTGACTGCGCGGGCAGCGATGGCACGCCGAGTAAGACAGTTTTTTTTAGAGCGCGATATATTGGAGGTTGAGGTTCCTCAGCTTGACCTATTTGCCAATACAGATCCTAATATGACGACTATTACAGCAAGCTGTGATGGTCGTCCCGTTTATCTTCAGACGTCGCCCGAATATTGTATGAAGCGCTTGTTGGCGCGAGACAAAATCTCTATCTATTCGCTCGCTAAAGCATTTCGCGATGGAGAAATAAGTGCCCGTCACAATCCAGAATTTACCATGTTGGAGTGGTATCGAGTTGGCCTAGATTGGTATCAGCTAATGCAAGAAGTGGCTGAATTGGTTAGTGATGCGGTGAGTATCAAGAAAATATTACCTGCTGCAACGTTTACAAGTTATGGTGAAGTCTTTGCGGAGTATTTGGCCGTTAATCCACATATCATATCGGATGCTGAGTTGTTAGCATTTACCCATGCGCGGATTGAAACTGGTCATCAAGATCTTACTCGTGTGGAGTGCCTTGATCTTCTTTTTAGCTATTTCATTGAACCTCATCTAGGTACTGACGGTGTTGATTTTGTCTATGATTACCCAGCCTGTATGGCAGCGCTGGCGGTCGTTGAGATTGATGATAATGGTCATGCTGTGGCGAGACGATTTGAGGCTTTTATTTTTGGTAGAGAGCTCGCTAATGGCTATCAGGAGTTGACCGATGCTGAAGAACAAGCTGAGCGTTTTGCCGCTGATGAGGCCCTTCGTTTAGCTAAGAAACTACCGCTTTATCAGGGCGATCCTAGGTTAATTGCTGCGTTAAAACATGGTCTACCAATCTGTTCTGGGGTAGCACTAGGGTTTGATCGAATGTTGATGGCAGCCTTGGATGTTGACAATATTGAGCAGGTGCTTGCTTTTCCGTACAGGCCGCAATAGCGGCCTCTATATAACTAACTTAGTCAGCTATTTTTTCACCCATAATTAGCGGGCTAGAATGTTTTAGCGCGTCGTCCCATTGGATCGCGTCCTTGCCAAATAACAGCACAACAGTCGAACCCAGTTTGAAACGTCCCATTTCTTGGCCTTTGGCTAGATTGAAACTTTCGATTTGGCTTGGGTAGTTAACACGTCTAATTTGACGTTTTATTGGTGCGACTTGGCCTTCCCATACAGTTTCAATACCGGCGACAATCATCGCGCCCACGAGCACCATTGCCATAGGGCCTTTCTCTGTGTCAAAAATCGCAACGTAACGCTCATTGCGTGAGAAAAGCCTTGGAACATTATCCGCAGTTGCATTGTTGACAGAAAATAGATCACCAGGAACATAGATCCCCTGGCGCAACTTCCCGTCGATGGGCATATGAACTCGATGGTAGTCCTTGGGAGAAAGATAAATCGTTGCAAATTTACCGCCTGCAAATTCGTTAGCAAGCTGTTCGTCTCCACCTAGAAGTTCTGTGGCCGTGTAGCTCTGTCCTTTAGCCTGAAAAATTCGGCCGTTCTCGATATCGCCCAGTTGGCTGATAGCACCATCGGCTGGTGAGGCTATACCTGTATCACAAATTTCTCGTGCCCCGTCTTTTAAGGGGCGGGTAAAAAAGGCATTAAAGTTGTCATAGTATTCGGCTTCAGATTGTTGCGCCTCTGCCATGTTGACATTGTATCGCTTAATAAATGCCTTGATGAGTGGGTTTTTAATCCAAGGGGTCTTGCATTCAGCTAATTTTCCTACAAGGCGAGATAGTAAATGTTGTGGAACAATGTACTGAAACAAAATGAATAATTGGGTCACGGCGGAGGTCCTAATAAATTTTGCTAAGTGTAACAAATTGTCGCAGGTTAGCGCGACGACCAGTGAATAAAAGATATCGTGTTTTAATCAGGTTTCTCCATCACTGAGGATATGTTGATAGCTGGCAAATCGGCGTGGACTTATGGCGCCATTTTCGAGACCTTCCAGCAGTGCGCATTGCGGTTCTTGTTTGTGTTGGCAGTCTCTAAACTTACAACGACCTAAGAAATCACGAAATTCAATAAAACACTCAGCAACGGTTTGGTCATCAAGGTGTACTAAGCCAAACTCACGAATACCGGGAGAATCGATCAGGTCGCCGCCACTTGGAAAGTGGAAAAGTTGTGCGGTAGTGGTGGTGTGTGTACCTTTCTGAGTTTTTTCTGATAGCGCCCCTACGCGTAAATCGACATCTGGCAGTAGTTTGCTTATGAGTGAGGATTTGCCGACCCCAGATTGTCCAACAAAGACAGAAATACGATCTTGTAGGATATCAACCAGATCAGCTAGACCGTCTTCGTTTTTGGTTGATGCATATAAGACACGATAACCCAAGGCAGGGTAGATTTGCATAAGTTCGTCGATGTCTTGACGATTGTCATCATTAATTAAATCGGTTTTGTTGAGCAGTAAAATGGGCTCTATACCGGTATGCTCTGCCGCTACCAAGTAACGGTCGATCAAATTTGCATGCGGCAATGGCGCGGGAGCAACCACGATAACGATTTGGTCGATATTGGCTGCCACGGGTTTGAGACGACCGTGCGGATCTGGTCTGCAAAGCTCAGACTGTCGCTCTTGTGCGGCCACGACAACCCCTGTACTTGCGCCCTTGCACCAAACAACGCGATCGCCAGTCACAAGTTGAGGAAGGTTGGCGCGTAAATGGCAACGATAAATTTGACCGTCAGAAGGTAGGGCTTCTACATCGATTTGGGTACCAAAATGGGTGATGACAATGCCGTCCAATTCTTCACTGAGCTGCCCTTCATTCAGAGCATCAGATGCGCGGTCAGCACGTTTTTGTGCGCGAGCGCGTCGTTCATCTTGGATTTTCTCGATACGCCATGCTTGGCGACGATTAAGTTTACGCTTTGTCATTTTTTCTCAAAGAAATTGTTGTGCTATAAGTGTACACTGTGTCGACCTAGGACGTTAGCCCTTATCAAAATTTGCACTATAAACCACAGCAACTATAGTGAAAAAGTTACCTTAGAGGAATGCGTAAGCATGGATAACCCAGCACACCGACTGATTTGGATTGATCTAGAAATGACAGGCTTAGAGCCAGATACTGATGTCATTATTGAAATCGCAACAGTGGTTACAGATTCTGATTTGAATATCATCGCTGTTGGACCAGATTTAGCGGTTCATCAATCTAAGCAAACCATGGATGCAATGGATGAATGGTGCACTAATCAGCATGGTAAAAGTGGTTTAACGCAAAGGGTTTTAGAAAGCCGCATTGATTGCGCCGAGGCGGAGCGGCAGACGATTGAATTTTTAAAGCAGCATGTCGCAGCTGGTGTCTCACCAATATGCGGCAACAGCATCGGCCAAGATAAACGGTTTCTTGTTAAATATATGCCGAGTCTGGCTGACTATTTTCACTACCGCAGTATTGATGTCAGTTCACTCAAGGAGCTAGCTAGACGATGGGCGCCTGAGGTATTAGAGGGCGTGGTTAAAACGGGTGACCACTTAGCACTCAGTGATATTTTTGATTCGATCAATGAGCTAAAGCATTATCGAGAGCATTTTTTGAAATAAAGTATTGGAGTTGCTAGTCGCGAGTCAAGAGTCGCGAGTCTCTAGTCGCGAGCTAATTAGATCTTGATACTTCGTCAGCACTCAGCACTCAATTCTTTCAACGCCCATTCTATATGTTCCCTAACCATGGGCTCGTCTATGTCTTGACGCTGTTTTAACACAGAAATTGCTGCTGGATCTTTTGAATTCCCAAGACCAATGGCTAAATTGCGCAACCAGCGATGGTAGCCTATTCGACGAATGGCACTACCTTCCGTTTTTTTCAAAAACGTCGCTTCGTCCCATAGAAATAGTTCTGCGAGTTGTCGATTGTCCAGTTGATGTCGAACGTTGAAATCGTCTTCTTGGCTCAGTGCCGAGAAAACCACAATGTCATCGAGACGGTTGACGAACTCAGGCTTGAAGGCTTGGCGCACCGTCTCGTTGACAGCACGTTCTTTCTCGTCCCAGCTGAGTTCTGGATCGACCAGGAACTGTGAACCGAGGTTCGAGGTGAGA
>JALRIU010000323.1 GCA_023255355.1 Pseudomonadales bacterium
AAAAAAATTAGATGATTTGAATAATAAAATTCAAAAAAATTATTTTTCTTAATACTAATGACACAGTACATCCACCAATAACCGCATTCAAAAATGAAACTCGCGTATTCGGTAATGCCCAATACAAAGTTGCCAATAACAGCGTAGAGATAATTAACGGTGCACTTTGCAACGCATAAGCACGAAGATCAATTAATCCCAGAGGTTCGAAAATCATATCTATCGATAACACGTAAGTCGCCCCGACACTTAGCGCAGCCAAAATGATAGGACCAAATATGATGATTCCCCAATAACTTAAGACACTCAATAATGGCCTGCGATGTTGCTGCTGCGCCCAAATTATATTGAAGCTTTTTTCGATATTTTTAATAAGCAGATAACCTGTGACCAACAAGGTGATAAGACCGGGAATCTTTAGATTTTGCGCTTGACCACTAAAATTTGATAAGTAACCGCGAATCTCATGCCCAGACTCAGGCACAAAATGAGCAAATATGAAATTTTCTAACTGTTGTTCCGTTCCCGCCAACTGGGGAACCAAACTTAACATAGTGTATGCCAGCGTCATAATAGGTACGATGGCAAAAAGGCTGGTAAATGCCATCGCCGCAGCTTTTGAAAGCACATCATGCTGCTGAGCGCGTGAGACAATATTTTTAAGATGCTGAAGAATCATATAAATATTTTAGTACGGGAGTCGTTTAGCCACAGCATTCTTTTTGTGACAAGGTTTTTGAGTGCGGAGTGCGGAGTGCGGAGTGCGAACATATAACCGCCATTCCTGCGTAGGCAGGAATCTTTCATAGAATCAATCACTGGAATTACTGATAAGGTGCAATCTAAAAAGACTACACCTATATCAAGTTAAAGATGCTGTACGCCTTCGATTTCATATTCGACATCGCCGCCGGGGGTTTTAACAATTACAACTTCCCCCTCTTCTTTACCAATGAGCGCACGGGCAATCGGCGAACTGACCGAAATTTTAGATTGCTTTATATCAGCTTCATCATCGCCAACAATTTTGTAGGTTTTTTGCTCATCAGTATCGCAATTAATTAGCGAGACAGTAACACCAAAAATAACCTTACCGCTGGCAGGAATGGTTGTAACATCGATTACTCGAGCATCAGACAATTTAGCTTCAATCTCTTGAATACGTCCTTCGCAAAAACCTTGCTGCTCTCGGGCAGCATGGTATTCAGCATTTTCCTTTAGATCACCGTGTTCACGAGCCTCAGCAATGGCGGCAATAATTCGAGGGCGATCAACTGACTTTAGCTGATTGAGCTCTTCGCGAAGTAAACGCTCACCTTCAACGGTCATTGGAATAGGCATTAGGCACCTCCAAACTTATGAAGGTCTTGCAAACGACGCACGGTGCGCTCTGCACCAAATTCGATTGCATCACACACAGCTAAACCTGCGGCCAGTGTGGTGGTATAGAACACTTTTTGCTGTTGCGCTGTCGAACGAATGGCAGCTGAATCAGCAATAGCCTTAGTACCTTCTGTGGTATTGATAATCAAATCAATTTCATGATTTTTAAGTGCATCAATTACATGAGGGCGGCCCTCTTGATACTTATTAATCACTTCTACCGGAAAACCTGCAGCTGCAATGCGTTTGGCTGTTCCACTGGTTGCAACAATTCGACTGAAACCCTGCTCAAGTAAGCGACGAGCCACCTCAACAATGCCATCCTTATCAGCATCACGAACTGATAGGAATGCAGTACCTTTTCTTGGAGCAACCTCACCAGACCCTTTGTTTGCTTTAGCAAAAGCTTCAGCAAAAGAATCTCCCACACCCATAACTTCACCGGTGGATTTCATTTCGGGGCCAAGAATTGGGTCAACACCAGGGAATTTATTAAAGGGGAAAATAGCTTCTTTAACGCTGTAATAAGGAGGGACGATTTCTTTAGTAAAACCTTGCGCCTGCAAGGTCGTACCCGCCTGACAACGAGCGGCAATTTTGGCGAGCGAATGACCAATACATTTTGAAACGAACGGCACTGTTCGCGAAGCACGAGGGTTTACCTCGATCACATAGATTTTGCCATCTTGATAAGCCAGCTGAACGTTCATCAAACCAACAACCTGCAATTCGGTAGCCATACGCTTCACCATATCGCGCATGTCATCCTGAACTTTGGCATCTAAATTGTATGGAGGCAGTGAACATGCCGAGTCACCCGAGTGAACGCCACACTGTTCTATATGCTGCATGATCGCACCAATGACAACTGTTTGGCCATCCGACACTGCATCAATATCCACTTCAATAGCGGCACTCAAGAAACGATCCAACAATACTGGAGAATCGTTAGATACTGAAACCGCCGTATTCATGTAGCGTAATAACTCTTTCTCGTTATAAACAATCTCCATGGCACGACCGCCTAGAACATACGACGGACGAACAACAAGCGGGTAACCAATAGTTTCTGCTGCTGCAACTGCTTCATTGATAGAACGCACAGTAGTATTTGGTGGCTGTAAAAGCCCCAATTTCTCGATCATTTTCTGGAAGCGTTCACGGTCTTCAGCACGATCAATCGCATCTGGGCTAGTACCGATAATAGGCACACCTGCCGCTTCAAGATCGCGGGCCAACTTTAACGGGGTTTGACCACCAAATTGAACGATAACGCCCTTTGGTTTTTCCACAGCAACGATTTCTAATACGTCTTCAAGCGTAACTGGCTCGAAGTACAAGCGATCAGAGGTATCATAGTCGGTAGATACAGTCTCTGGGTTACAGTT
>JALRIU010000125.1 GCA_023255355.1 Pseudomonadales bacterium
GTAAGTTTTGAAAAAATCCCATAAGGTCCTCTAAAAAAATCCACTAAAATGAAACATTAAATATATAACCATCGCTAACAACGCACTGCCTGGAATAGTCAATAACCAAGTTACCGCGATCTCCCTCGCTTTATGCCATCGCACCGCCTTAATATGCTCATAACTGCCAATGCCCATAATGGATGAAGAGACCACATGCGTTGTTGAGACAGGCGCGCCGACAAGCGCAGCTAGCCAGACAACTAATGAAGAACTTAATTGAGAGTTCAATGCATGCAAAGGTCTGATTTTATAAATTGCAAAAGCTAATGTCCGAACAATACGCCAGCCACCCAAAAGGGTACCCATAGTTATCGCTGTTGCACATATCAAAATCACCCAGAAAGGCACACTGAAGGAATCAATTTGGCCATCTAATAATAAACATAAAGTCAGAATACCCATCGATTTTTGAGCATCATTAGCCCCGTGCGCAAAGGATAGTCCTGCAGTAGTTACCCATTGTGCACGCCTCAAATTAACATTAACCCTTGGGGTAGCGGCACGCAGTAAAACTAAACTCAATTGCTGTAATAGATAACCTGTAAAAAATCCCAATAGCGGCGATAAGAAAAGCGCTAACAAAACCTTGGTGACGCCCGTTATATGGCCGTGAAGCAACTGCCCAAAGCCCCACACGACATAATCAGGGCCTGCAGCCAGCACGACAACACCGGCCAAACCTCCAACCAAGGCGTGGGAAGAGGATGAGGGAATGCCCTTCCACCAGGTAAGAAAATTCCAAATAACAGCAGCTGCCAATCCACAGAGTACAATTGGAAGTGACAATGATTCTGGCAAACTATCTAATTCGACAAAAGAACCGATAGTATTAGCTACAGCGGTTCCGCCTAGCAGGGGGCCTAAAAAGGTAAAGCAACCTACAACAGTTATTGCTGATAATGGGGTCATAGCATGCGAGGCAATCGCAGAAGCCACCATATTTGAGACATCATGGAAACCATTGGTAAAGTCGAATAGCACGACCAAAAAGATGGCCACACCAAGCAAAACTAATGCAGAATCCACCAACTATTTACTTCCAATTACGAGATAAATCATAAGCAGGCCAAAGCCATGAGAGGTCGTATTTGTATTAGTAAATTTAGTCAAAAAACGCATCCGCCTGACATGATAATTTATCTGCGCCAGTACTTAAGACACCCGACAGACTATCATCACCCTTGATATCATTTTGTATCTGTTGAGAGACACATGCTAGGCTTTGTCCGTCTTGCAGCATTTCAATATAGGGCCGCCCCAAAAAACCAACAGCGACCAATAGCCCCGCAACAACAATCAATAGAATCTTCATAACGCGTCCTTTTTTATTCATCTTAGGTTAACTCTGACACTTTTTAAACCTGAATAACGATTGCTTTTACTTGGTAACCTCTATTGACAGTATTTACCCCTTCACGCCTTTCCAGTGCTATGCCAATCTTGCTTTATAAACGCTTTGGAGCAGAAAATGACAATAAAACCTTTACTGGCAGCATTTAGCATATTTTGGGCTGGGGTGAGCATTGCACAATCTCCCATCGCCATCGTTATACACGGTGGTGCAGGTACATTATTGCCAGAACACATCACAGCTGAGCAACGTGCAGAATATCATAAGGCACTATCGACTGCGCTCAAACGAGGGTTTGACTTACTAAGTGCAGGTAAAACCAGCGAAGATGCGATTATTGCAGCCATCACTAGCATGGAGGATTCACCACTCTTCAATGCTGGCCATGGGGCTGTGCTAACCCACCAAGGTACTGCAGAACTTGACGCATCGATTATGCTCGGCGCAGATCGGAACGCTGGGGCAGTCGCCGGCGTCAGCACAATTAAAAATCCAATCCTTGCAGCAAGAGAAGTTATGCATCACAGCCCGCATGTGATGCTAGCAGGTCATGGTGCAGATGATTTTGCAGAACAACGTGGCTTAACCATAGTTGATAATGCTTACTTTATAACACCTCGCCGCCAGCAACAGCTAGAGCGATTAAAGCACGAAGAACAGCGCACATTAGACGATAAAGCGGGCCCAGTGGGTGCAGTAGCCCTCGATCAATTCGGTAATATTGCGGCGGGCACCTCCACTGGCGGAATGAGTAATAAGCGTTTTGGTAGGATCGGTGATGCTCCAATCATTGGCGCCGGTACATATGCTGATAATCGAACTTGCGGCATTTCTGCAACTGGCCATGGTGAATATTTTATTCGCGCCGGGGTGGCATACAACATTTGTCAACTAAGTCGCTTAACCGGCATTTCTCTGCAACAAGCAGCTGATGAAGTCGTAAAACATGAATTGGTGGATATGGGGGGAGAGGGCGGCATTATTGGCCTAGATCCACAAGGGAATATCGTGATTAGTTTTAATAGCACAGGCATGTATCGCGGTTGGATAGATAGTTCAGGCCAACTATCCACCGCAATTTTTAAAGAGAATTAACCGATAAAACCATTACATGAAAGAGGCTAGCAAAATTGTCAATAAACAGGCGATCACGGGGATGACGACGGTAACAACCGCCATATCCTTATAGCCTTGCTTATGACTCATGCCAGTAATTGTAAGCACAGCAATGATTGCTCCGCAGTGCGGCAAAGAATCGAAACCACCGGCAGCAATAGCAGTTACCCGATGTAGAATTTCATGAGAAATCCCCAAATCCATGTATGCCGGTGCCATGGTTTGCATGAAAATTTGCAAACCACCACTTCCCGATCCAGTAATCCCTGCGACTAAACTGACAGAGGTGAATAATTTGAGCAAAGGGGGTAAATCTAAACCAGCCATCCATGCGATAAAATCTTGAAAGCCCACTGTCTGGGTTACAACACCGCCAAAACCAATCACCGCAGCTGTACTCAATAAGGGCATAACTGATTCTTGGGTACCTTGCCCTAATAGCGCAAAGGGCTGCTCACGAATATCAGCAAACAAAACAAAACATAATCCAGTCCCCAGCATTAACGCCACACAAGGCCACAATATCGGCTGATTGGCAGCAAACTGCATTATTGAATTGCTGCCTGGATCAATAAATCTAGGTACCAAAATAGTTACTAATACAACAAGAATTGGGGCAATCGCCTTTAACCAATGTGGATAAGCCTGCTGCAAGTCGACAATACGGTCATTTGGGCCGGCAACAAAACCCTCGCCATTGAGAACCGCTAAACGCCGTTGTTTTTCTAGATAGGCCATTCCACCAAATAGCATCACAGCACTCGCAAAGATACCCAAGCTAGCGCCGGCATAAAGATCTGTTCCGTATCCGACTGAGGCCAAAACGTTGTGGATAGATGGCGTGCCTGGCAAGGCTGTCATGGTAAAGGTCCCTGCACCCAAAGCCACTGCTCCCGTAAACAGGCGCTTGGGAGTATTGGTTTCTTGGATTAGTCGCAATCCAAGTGGATAAATGGCAAAAATCACTACGAACACCACCACACCGCCGTAAGTTAGCAACGCGCAAGCCAATGCAGCAATCCAAAGTACCTTTTCTTTGCCCCAAGCGCCTAACATCGCCATGGCGATACTGGTGGCTGCCTGACTATCACCCATTACCCGCCCAAAAATAGCACCACTAGCAAATAACAGGAAAAACTTGCCCGCGAAACTGAACATACCCAGTTTACCCAAAGCAAAGCCTTGCATAAGACTATCAGCAACGGGTAAACCATTACTAAAAATGACCACGAGAGAACAAATCACCGAAGCAAAAAGGATGTTAATGCCCCGTAAGGCAAAGAAAATTAATAAAGCTAATCCAGCAAGCAGACCAAGATATTCCATAGATTTACCTCTTATTATTTTTTTCTAATTTGCAGTTAAACAAGAGCAAGGTCAATCCATCAAGGATTGACGGGCACAAGATGACTGCTAGTGAACGATTCTTAATTCAGGCGGTAATGATTTGATCTGATGATATCGCCACCAAAGATAGCAGCCGATAAGAAGATCAAACACCACGCACGCCATACCGTACCACTCTGGAACTAAATAGGCACCATTGCCCAAAACATGTAAAAAAACATCCCACACGGGATGAAGCAACCAGCCAATAGCGAGCATTTTGAGAGGATTTCTTTTAGAAAACCAATAGAAGCTACCATATAAACCAAAACCTATGATTTCGAGTAGCTTCCAATAGCCATCACCGCGCTCCAAAGCAAAGATGACATAGATCGCAGCCGCTGCCATGAGCCCCCATCCTGCACCAATGCGCAAGGCATCATCATCTTGGTGACGGGCCCACATCAAAGGGGGCAAGGCAGCAATTACTCCGATCAAGGCTGCAGCAATAAAATACATATGGCACTATTCCTTTAGATTGTCTGTATTTGCAACTTGTAACCTAAGTAAGTTGCGCTGCATTATTTATATTGTTCATTTTAAACCGGCAAATTTTATGTTTAAAAAACTCATCATTCTAATAAGTTTATTTTTATTATCCGCTTGCGATGATAGTTTTAACGACCTACATCTTCAAGCGCTCGCTAAAGTAAACGCAGGAGCCATCTTGATCGATGTTCGCTCTCCTGCTGAATATGCATCTGGCCATCTTGAAGGTGCCATTAATATACCTCATACCCAAATTGTCCAAGGTATAACAAACCTTGGGGTATCACAAAACAGCGAAATCGTCCTCTATTGTCGAAGTGGCAACCGCTCTGGTCAAGCCACTGCAAGCTTACAAAGCGCTGGATTTAAAAGTATTACAAACGGTGGTGGTTACCTTTCTCTACTAGCCGCTCAACAACATAAATAAAGCGTTAATCTTCTATAGAATAAGCCTTTAGCAATCCGACCAAGCTAGCGAATTTAATCGGCTTTGAAAAACATGCATTCATACCCGATGAAAGCATATCTTGCTTTACTGTATCTGATAGATCTGCTGTTAACCCAATAATTGGCAAGGTAAACGTATCGTATTCTTTGCGAATCAGACGCGTTAGTTCAGACCCTGTAAGATGAGGCATTTGATGATCCATAAGTATAAAGTGATATCTATTGTCTTTGATTTTAACCAGGCAGTCTTGGGCTGTAGTAGCTTTATCGACCTCTACCTCAAAAGGCTCTAAAAGCTCTTCTATCACCATAAGATTAAATTTGTCATCATCGACCACAAGCACTTTCATTCCCGCAAAAGACAAGTTGCTAGGGTCAATGGCTTCGTTGTCATCTACCTGAGATAAATAGACAATATGAACAGGTAAAGGAAGTTTAACAGTAAAAGCAGAACCACTGCCGACCTTAGACACGACCTCAATCGTGCCGCCTAATAACTCAACCAATTCCTTAACAATTGATAATCCAAGACCTGCCCCTCGTCCATCACGAATGTCGGACATTTGTACCTGCATAAATGGATCAAAGATTTTTTCTAAGTCTTCCGCTGGGATACCTCTGCCAGTATCCCAGACACGTATTTCTGCGTTGCATATTTCAGCGTTTAAATTAACGTTTATATCTAATCCAACGACACCTTTTTCGCTAAATTTGATGGCGTTAGATATTAAGTTAGACAAGACTTGATGCAATCGAACTTCGTCGCTTGACACGACAAGATTGTCAGGGATATTTGAGGTTAACTCAAAGGTTAAACCCTTATTTTGACTCAATAATTTGCTATTTTGATCAAGCTGATCAATAAAATGGTTAAACGAGAAAGGCCGCTTATACAAGCTAAACTGTTTGCCATCAAGTCTGGCAAAATCGAGGATATCGTTTACCAATCTAAGAAGCGAGTTCGCAGAAAAAATTGCCAATTGATTAAGGCTTTTAACCTTCTCAGACATCGGATGATTTGATTGCGCCGTTAAAAATCCAATCACAGAATTAAGTGGCGTTCTAATTTCATGTCCAACTACCGCAAGAAATTTTGTTTTAGAAGTATTGGCTTTCTGAGCGTCATTGAGTGCAACTTGAAGATCAGAACTGAGGTGTTCTATCTGCATTAATTGTTGCTCGGTTTCATTGAGATCATATTTTAAT
>JALRIU010000175.1 GCA_023255355.1 Pseudomonadales bacterium
ATCTTGGGGGCGGCGACCGGCGGCATCGAGGGCTTGCTTGCAAGCCTCGAACGCCAAATCACTGCTGTTGACTTCGGGGCCAGCAAAGTGGCGGGCACGGATGCCTGGGCGCTCAACAATCCATTCGTCAGAGCTTGAGCGATTTTATGCGCAAGGGGTTGTGCTCCATGTAAAGCATTCTTTGGACCTCGTTGATGTTGCGGTAAAGCTAGCTCAAGACGATGCGGCAACCTTTTCAAACTGGATTGAAAAAAACCAAGTGGGCCGAATGGCAGATGACGTTGCAGCGGAGCTTTTTGCCAGCCAAGAGGACGTCTGGGCGGTTGTTGCAGCACCATGGGTGTTGGTGCAATTGGTCGCTAGTGATTTGTAGGAGCCGGATTCATCCGGCGATAAATGAAGCACCCAATAAATTGGGCTCCTACTGAAGATTGTTCCCTGTAAATTTTAGAGCGATCTTTATATCGCAACAAAACAGCTAGAGTTTATATCTCGAAAAATACGACACTGTGCGATCTATCCCAAGCAATTCTCGACGTATAAGATCTAACCCTATAGCCGTTGCTAGACGTTGAAAACCTTGCCGATCAAAGCGCAAATGTAGGCGCTGAGTTTTGATCTTTGCGTTATTACCCCAGGCAATCCAAATCGTACCAACAGGTTTGTCTTCTGTGCCGCCATCTGGTCCCGCTATCCCTGAAACGGCCACCGCCCAATGTGATGAACTTTTCGACAGTGCGCCTTTGGCCATTTCGATAACGGTCTCTTCGCTGACCGCTCCGTGTTGCTCGAGCGTGGCTGGCGCAACGCCTAACATGTCTGTTTTCATTTGGTTGGAATATGTTACAAAACCCGCATTAAATACTGCGGATGAGCCCGCTACTGAAGTGATCTCGGCGGCTATTCTGCCACCAGTACATGACTCAGCCGTCGTGAGTGATTCGCCGCGTCGTTTTAATAGATCAACAACAATGGCAGCAAGATTTGCGTGTCCTTCAGCGACGATATGATCACCTAAAAGTTCTTTAAGCTTTTGCAAATACTGTTGATGAAGCACTGGTTCGTTGTGTGAGCGTAATTTAACTTCTAGCAAAGGCATGCCCGCTCTAAAACCTAAATCTAATGCTCGCGGCCAAGTTCCGAGCTGGTCACTGACCATTTGTTGGATTCTCGATTCACCCAGTCCAAAGGTCATCATTTTGTCAAACAGAATACCTTCGCGGGCATGGGCTTTTAACATCGGTAAAATTTCATCACGCAGCATAATGCGTAATTCTGAAGGCACCCCCGGGGTGGTAAGTACCTGGCAATTATTTAAACTGAGGTTAAATCCCACGGCACTGCCACGTGAGTTCGGTATGATGTCACAGCCTGCAGGCAAAATGGCTTGTTTGCGATTGGCAGGGCTCAATTCAAATCCGCGTTGTGTACACCATGCCTCTAAATGGGCTAGGGCCTCTGGATGTTCGGCGAGTGGTACACCGGCCACTTCGGCGAGAATTTCGGCCGTAAGGTCGTCTTGGGTTGGACCTAATCCACCATTGATGATCAAAACATCATGGTGTTGTGTTAACTCTGCCATGTAACTTGCTAGCGCAGCACGATCGTCGCCGACAGTGACTTTACAGTGAATATTAAGCCCAATTTCAAAAAACATTTGAGCCATTTCTGCAGAGTTTGAGTCGACGATATCGCCGCTCATCAGTTCATCACCGGTAAGCAATAAAGCAATTTTCATGGATTGGTGGCCTTATTAAAATGTGTCCTTATGCTACGCCACCCTTACGCGACTGCAAAGTTATCTGTGCTAGAATGTGGCAAAAATTTTTGGATGTTGTTATGAAAGTTAGCGTTATTCCTGTTACCCCCTATCAGCAAAACTGCAGTTTGTTGATCTGTGAAGAGACCAACAAAGCGGCGTTGGTCGACCCAGGCGGAGATATCCCAAAACTATTAAAAGCTTTGGAGCAAAGTGGTTGTGAGTTAGAAAAGATTTTTCTTACCCACGCCCATATGGATCACTGCGCCGCCGCAGGAGAATTACGCGATAAATTTGAAATTCCCATTGAGGGTCCGCAGGCTGATGATTGGTTTTGGCTAGAAAAACTGCCTGAGTGGTGCAAGATGGCTGGTTTTCCCATCGCAGAAGTCTTTACGCCTGATCGTTGGCTAGACGATGGTGAAACCGTGTCGTTTGGTAATGTCACATTAAAGGTAAGCCATTGCCCAGGCCACACACCAGGGCATGTTGTCTTTTTTCATGAGGCCACCAAATTGGCGTTTGTGGGCGATGTGTTGTTCCAGGGCTCAATTGGGCGAACCGATTTTCCAAGGGGTGATTACGATACCTTAGTCAATTCCATCCGATCAAAATTATGGCCATTAGGTGATGATGTAGTATTTGTTCCGGGTCACGGCCCAGACTCTACCTTTGGTCGTGAGCGTCAGACCAATCCGTTTGTGTCTGATAAAAATTTTGGATAGGAGTTAGAAAATGCAAAGTCTTGCTGCAATGCCCGTTGTCAGTGTTTTTTATATTGGTTTAAATGCGCTGTTACTGATAATCATGGCTTTTTATGTTGTTACCCAACGTTGGAAGCATAAAGTTAGTATCGGCGATGGTGGCGTGCCGGCCATGGAGCGTGCCATCCGTGTCCATGGTAACGCCCTCGAATACGTACCCATGGTGTTGGTGATGATGCTCGCCTTAGAATTGAGTGGCTTGAGTCCATTTGAACTGCATGTCATTGGTACTGGTCTAACCCTCGGGCGTTTGTTGCATGGTTGGGGATTGGCACTATCAAGTGGTAAATCTCCAGGACGGTTTGTCGGCACGCTGATCACATGGCTGGTCTTTGTTTACGCTGCTGTACTTTGTCTCAAGGTGGCTTTTTCTCACATATAGAGGGTATTTGCTTCTCAATTTATGCACAACATATTGCGCAAATACTAGACAAATTGGGAATTTAAGTTCAAGCTTTTGACATCTTAATGGAACAGCAAAACATGTTTGAAACTCAGCTTCCCAATGTCGAATCTCTGGCCGGTAATGATCTGGCGACGCTGCGTATGTTGCATCGTGATATTCATGATCGTCTTGAAGAAATGATTGCTGATCCCTTCGCGAACCAACTTCAAATCAGTCGGCTAAAACGAGAAAAACTTAGGGTCAAGGACGCAATTGAGCGTCTGCGTAGTTCGATGATCCCCGACCTCGACGCATAATGCCCGTCGCCTACCGTTACGCGTTAATCACCATATTTTTGTGGTCTACTGTCGCCACGGCCTTCAAGCTTGCCCTCAGTGAGCTCTCTGTAAACCAAGTTCTATTTATAGCGTCTGCAAGTTCTGCCTTAGTTCTATGTGGCGTATTGGTGTGGCAACACCGCTTACACCTTTTGCCGGCATATTTTTTGACACACTGGCGTGCTTTATTATTACTCGCCTTGCTCAACCCGGTGTTGTATTACCAAGTATTGTTTCG
>JALRIU010000219.1 GCA_023255355.1 Pseudomonadales bacterium
TATTTATGACCGTGCAGGTAACTTGTGGAAAACCTTTATCATTAGCCAGGCGCACCCAGATCACCACTTGCCTGCTAACAAAGGTTCAGGCGTTTCAATCGACGACTGTGTAACCATGATCGACGTTCAAGCACAGCAATGTATAACTGCACAGTTCAAAGGTCAGGCGCAATTCACCGATGCTGATCGTAATGCACCAAGTCCAAGAGACTTCACAACGCAAAACATGCGTGAGCAAGCTAAGTAATATCTAATCGCTCCTACCCTTAGTGGTAGGAGCCCAATTTATTGGGCGATATTACAACTGACGCCAGTTTTCCTGGCGTCAATTTTCTACAAATATCCAAATTTCAACGGAGCAGTTGATGACTAAGGAATTTCGTCATTTTATTAACGGTGAGTTCGTCTCAAGTGAGCGTACATTCCCTAAATATAGTCCACTGAACAATAAGCAAATTGGCGTAATTCACGAGGCCAATAAACAGCAAGTAGACGATGCTGTAAAAGCGGCAAGAGCTGCTATGAAAGGCCCTTGGGGCAAAATGACGGTTGAGCAACGCGTTGCCAAACTCTACGCGGTCGCTGATGAAATTACGCGTCGCTTTGACGAGTTTGTTGAAGCTGAGATGCAAGATACCGGTCAAACACTTCACGTTATGGAACATGTTTTTATTCCTCGTGGGGCAGCCAACTTTAAGATTTTTGCGGACGTGATTAAAAACGTTCCAACCGAAGCATTTCAAATGGAAACCCCTGATGGCAGAGGCGCAATGAACAGCGCAATCCGTCTTCCTAAAGGCGTCATCGGTGTTGTATGTCCATGGAATGCTCCTTTTTTACTTATGACCTGGAAGGTCGGCCCAGCATTAGCTTGTGGTAATGCTGTGATCGTAAAACCTTCTGAAGAAACACCGGCAACGGCTTTATTACTGGCCGAAGTCATGCGTGATGTCGGTATTCCTGCCGGTGTATACAACGTTGTACATGGCTTTGGGCCTCAATCAACAGGCGAGTTTTTAACCTCTCATGACGGTGTCGATGCCATTACGTTTACTGGCGAGACCCAAACTGGTGCAGCTATTATGAAAGCTGCAGCAGATGGTATTCGTGATGTGTCGTTTGAGCTTGGTGGTAAAAATGCCGGTATCGTTTTCGCGGATTGCGACTTCGATAAAGCGATCGAAGGTATTGGTCGCGCTTCATTTTTAAATACAGGGCAGGTCTGTCTAGGTACAGAACGTGTCTATGTTGAACGTCCCATTTTTAAAAAGTTTGTGCAAGCGCTAAAAGAGAAAGCAGAATCTTTTGTCGCGGGCGATCCTACAGATCCTAAAACGACTATGGGGCCTTTGATCAGTAAAGAGCATCAAGCTAAGGTGCTGTCTTACTATGAAAAAGCTAAAAAGGAAGGTGCCACTATTGTGACTGGTGGCGGTGTGCCAGATATGTCGGGTGACTATGCAGATGGCGCCTGGGTGCAACCAACGATTTGGATAGACTTACCAGAATCGGCCTCGGTTATCCAAGATGAAATTTTTGGACCATGCTGTCATATCCGTCCCTTTGATACTGAAGATGAGGTGATTGAGCTCGCCAATGCAACCGAATATGGTTTATCGACTACTATTTGGACTCAGGATTTGGCTCGTGCCTATCGTATGGCGCAGGGCGTTGATGTGGGCATTACATGGATTAATTCATGGTTCTTACGTGATTTACGTACTCCTTTTGGAGGATCCAAAAAATCCGGAATTGGTCGCGAAGGGGGTGTGCATTCGTTAGAATTCTACACTGAACTTCGAAACGTCTGTATTAAATTGTAAGTGTTGGGTCTCAATTCCGATAGGAGCGTCCAAGTGACTAAAAAAATTAAATGTGCTTTGATTGGATCGGGCAATATAGGTACCGATTTAATCTATAAAATTCAACGTAGTGAGTTTTTAGAGCCAGTTTGGATGGTGGGTATTGACCCAGAATCTGAAGGTTTGCAACGTGCCCGCGACATGGGTTTGAAAACCACCTCCGATGGTGTGGATGGTCTATTGCCCCATATCGAAGCAGACGGTATTCAAATTGCCTTTGATGCGACATCAGCCTATGTGCATGCTGAAAACTCACGCAAGCTAAATGAGAAAGGCGTTTTTATGATCGACCTCACGCCTGCGGCGATTGGTCCTCTATGTGTACCACCAGTTAATCTTGATCAACTGGAACAAAACACTATGAACGTCAATATGATCTCTTGTGCCGGTCAGGCAACAATTCCTATCGTATATGGTGTAAGCCGAATTCAAGGGGTTGAGTACGCTGAAATTATTGCAAGTCTCGCATCAAAATCGATTGGTCCAGGTACCCGTGCCAACCTAGATGAATTTACCTATACCACTTCAAATGCTCTCGAAAAAGTCGGTGGTGCAAAACGCGGAAAAGCCCTGTGTGTTATTAATCCTGCGGAACCGCCGATGATTATGCGTAATACTATTTATTGCCTGACGACCGATGAGCCAGATCAGGAAAAAATCACTGCGTCGCTGATGGATATGATCGAGCAGGTGCAACGCTATGTGCCAGGCTATAAATTGGTTAACGGTCCTGTATTTGAAGGTAATAAAGTTGGTGTTTTCATGGAAGTAGCCGGTCTTGGTGATTATTTGCCAACGTATGCAGGCAACCTCGATATTATGACTGCGGCAGCCTGTAGAACAGCGGAAATGTTTGCTGAGAAATTATTGAATGGTGAAATGACCTTGGAGGCTATCGCATGAAAAGTGATTTAGAAGGTAAGAAAATCATTGTTCACGACATGTGTTTGCGTGATGGTATGCACGCCAAGCGTGAACAAATATCTACCGAGCAAATGCGCACGGTAGCTAAAGCTTTAAACGATAGTGGTGTGCCGTATATTCAAGTATCGCATGGTGCAGGTTTGGGTGGTAACTCACTACAACATGGTTTTGCGCCACATAGCAACGAAGAATATTGGGATGCTGTGGCTCCAGTGCTGACCACTTCCAAAATGTCTGTCTTGCTGATACCAGGACTTGGCACAATGAAAGAATTGCGCTCTGCCTATGAACATGGTGTTCGCAGTGTTCACGTTGCTACGCATTGCACAGAGGCCGATACCTCACCTCAGCACATCGCCTGTGCTCGCGAGCTAGGTATGGATACCTCTGGTTTCTTAATGATGGCGCACTTGAACACACCTCAAGGTTTGGCAAAAGAAGCTCTCAAAATGGAATCTTATGGTGCACATACGGTTTATGTCACTGACTCAGCCGGTTATATGATTCCTGAAAATGTCACCGAGTGTATTGGTGCATTGCGTGATGTCTTGAAGCCCGAAACTGAAATTGGTTTCCATGGCCATAACAACCTAGGCATGGGTAACGCTAATTCGATTGCTGCAATTCGTGCAGGTGCGTCACGCATCGATTGTTCGGTGGCTGGTTTAGGTGCAGGCGCCGGTAATACTCCACTTGAGTCGTTTGTTGCGGTTTGTGAGCGCATGGGTATCCAAACAGGTTGTGATTTATTCAAACTGATGGATATGGCAGAAGATATTATCTTCCCAATGATGGATCATATCGTGCGTGTTGATAGGTCATCATTAACGCTTGGTTATGCCGGCGTCTATTCAACCTTCTTGTTACATGCGAATCGTTTAGGTGCTAAATACGGTATACCTTCACGGGATATCTTATTGGAATTGGGCCGTAAGAAAATGATCGGCGGTCAGGAAGATATGATTGAAGACACCGCATTAACCATGTTAAAACAGCGTCAAGCTTAGTAAAAAAAGGAAAGAGTAATGCAACAGACTATTGTCATTGTTGGCGTTACTGGAGAAATGGGTAGCTGCTTTGCAACCAATTTTGCTATTGCCATGCACTATGGGATTGGTGATTTATCTAAACACCCTAGATTAAATCGTTGGTTTCAGACCATTCAAGATTCAAATATCTATGTAAAAACGGCTCCAGCTAACTTTCTTAATTGACTTATAGGCCTAAGATTGGCGTCATACTCATCCCTACTTGTTGAAATTTTAACGGCTACAGCGCCCGTATACTTTACGGTCTTTTTAGGCGCCGTCTTGATGCAATTGCGTGTCATTAATAATGAATTTGTCAGTGTTTCATCTGCCTTGGTTTATAAAGTTGCTATGCCTATATTTATGTTTTTGGCGATTAGCAATAGCGATCTAAAACATACCGTCGATATTTTTCTATTTGGATTTTATAGTCTTGCAGTCACTTTGACGGTCATCGTGACTTCTTTTATCGCACATATTTGGTTGCCACAGCCTCAGAGGGGGGTGTTTGTCCAAGGGGTATTTCGAGGCAATCACGCGATTGTTGCTCTGGCGATAATTTATAACCTTTATGGACAGCAAGGTTTAGGTTTAGGCAGCGCAATGGTGGCTATTGCGGCTATTTTAAATAATCTTTACGCGCCTATCGTATTTGCCATATTTAAAGACGATTTTGAGCTTTCATTGCGCCGTGTGAGCCATGAAATCTTCATGAATCCAATGATGTTATCGCTGCTTGCAGGTAGTGCTTTTTCGCTGTCAGGCATAGGTCTACCGCAAGCAGTTGTTGCATCGCTTAAGCAATTTGCTTCTATATCTCTGCCATTGGCCTTGCTTTGTATTGGTGCGACTTTGTCCTTGCGCTCATTATGGCAAGCAGGATCTGTAGCAATACATGCCAGTGTGGCAAAGTTATTTTGGATGCCTCTTATTTTTATGTCATTGGCGCATTATTTTTTTGAGTTTGATGCCTTACAAATGGGTATATTGTTTATATGTTTTGGGGTGCCAACGGCTGCGGTCTCATTTGTGCTTGCGCGCCTCACAAATTCGGATGATAAATTGGCCAGTAATATTGTATTGATAACCACCTTCATGTCGCTTATTACAATAACGCTAGGGTTATTTTTCTTGCAGCAACTTGGCTGGGTTTAGCTATATTTGGCTATTTGTAATCACTGTGTATCTTATATATAACAAATCTGTATAAAGGTTTTTGGCGCATTGTCATAATTTGACCTAAGCTTGTTCTCATAATACTTGAGTCAAACAACTATGCGCGCTTTCATCCTTATAATTATATTTTTAGCTTTCCAAGTGCCAGCCACTCAAGCAGCTACACTGCTAATTCTCGAGCGCTCAAGTAATTTAAGTTTTTCAGCAGAGTTGGCAGATTATTTATCAAAAAATCGCCTTGATACCGACAAGTTAGTCGTGACCTATGTTGATACATCATTATTAAGTTTGATCCTAGATACACCTCAAACGGCGCCAAGTACTAACTTGGAGGACATTAAAAATTATACCTACGACTATCTCCGACAAACCATTCAGAGAGAAGTCGATTCAAGCGATATGGAAGAATCCATTGATAAAATTATTGCCCAGGGTACCCCAGCGGCAGCTGCCCTGGAAGCGTTTCCTGATTTGCTACCTAGAGCGAAACGCTATTTTTTGCATATTAACTGGCAGCCCAAAACCGGCGTTTTAGTGCCTTCTGATTTTGATGCGCGAATGTCATTACAACAAATTATTGATCTTTACCCCAATACCCAACACGTAGGTTTGATTTATGACCCTGATACTTGGAGTCAAACGCTAGCACAAGATTTTTATGATCTGTCTGCCGAATTCCCTCAATTAGAGTTTCATTTGTTAGACCCGACGTGGTCGGTTGAGCAATCGTCGCGTGTTTTGGCAAAAATGCAAGGTGATAGTGCCTTACTTTCGATCGTATCTATCGATAATTTATTACTCGAAAATATTGCCATTGCATCGCATAGATATAACGACTTACCCGTTTTTGCGTTGTTTCCTCCATCTGAAACAGATGACCTCATTCTTGGCGGATTGGTTGTTTCGCCTATAAAGCTAGCACAGGCTATTTTGTCGATTGCCCGCGGTGACATCCTTATCCCAAATAAAAATTTAGGTTTAGCTGCTGTATATAACAAGCGTGTTTTGGATCGCTTGCATATACCGATGTCAAAGTTGCCTTCTGATGCGATAGTGATTAATCAACCTACCTATTCTGAAACGACAATCTATCAGCTATTGAGTGGTTTCTTAGGTTTGTTAATCGTTTTGATTGTTTATCATTTTATGAGATTGCAGGCAAAACGTAAGCTGCTAGAGCTAAGAACCCTCGAAGCAGAACAGGCAAACGAAAATAAAGATACCTTTTTGGCAAATATGTCACATGAGCTGAGAACACCATTAAATGGGATTTATGGTTCTTTCCAAATATTGTTACAAGACGATATTCCCCGACAAAAAATCATCAACATGGGTATGCGTTCAACGGAAGCATTGACCAATATTTTGAGTGATATTTTGGATGCACAAAAACTTAAGGAAGGTCGTGTTGAATTGAATTATTCATGGGCCTCTACCTCAAAAATGATAGAGCAAATTTTATTTCTATATAAGCCTCTAGCAGAGAATAAAGGCATTAATTTCGATATTGCATGCTGCGACAGTATGCCGGCAGAGTTATATTGTGATGAAACGAGATTCGGTCAGGTTTTACATAATGTTATCGGTAATGCTTTTAAATTTACCGATAAGGGTAAAATAATAGTTTCTTGTAATTATCATAACGAACGTTTAATGATAAATATTGAGGATACTGGTATTGGTATGTCGAAGCATACACTAGACCACTTGTTTGAACGTTTTACACAGTCCGACAGTTCTTCAACTAAGACCTATGGTGGTACCGGACTTGGTATGGCGATTACTCATGACTTAATTGAATTAATGAATGGCAAGATTACCGTTGAATCTGCATTGGGCAAGGGTTCTTCGTTTACTTTATTACTTCCGTTTAAGAGCAGAATGCAGACAACCTCAGTTATCAGTAGCGAATCTGAAGTGTTAAACCCTGATTTGACGATATTGTTGGTCGAGAATGATCTCACCAGTAGTATGGTTGGTTATCATATAATCGGTGATATCTATAGGTCTGTCGTTTTGGCTGAAAACGGTCAACATGCACTTACCCAGTTAGAAAGTCATGATGTTGACATCGTTATTACCGATATCAATATGCCGATTATGAACGGTAAAGACTTGCTAACCGTTCTCAAAGGGACTCACCCCAATCTCCCCGTTATAGCTCTAACAGGTAATGCCTATGATAGTGATATCACTGAATATTTAGGTTTGGGGTTTAAGGCTGTCATCAATAAACCCTTTAGAAGAGATGAAGTGATTTCTGTAATAAATCATCTCGACTCAAATAATGCATCAATAAAACATAAAAGTGCTATCTAGATTTTGCGCGCTCTTATGTTTTTTCCTTTAAGCGGGCGATGTCTCAAAATATCTAGGCCAAGGTCTACCATTTTTCTAGGCAGCGCGACGTAGCTGACGAAATCTTGAACACTAATATTGCCAATATCGCTGCCTGAAATCTGTTTATCTGCGGTAAGCGCACCGACAATATCACCAGGACGAATTTTGTGTTTTTTGCCACTGGCGATTTCAATAGTGGCCATGTTAGGTCGCAAATTTGATAAATGTGAGTGGTCAAGTGATGGCGCTGGTTGTGGTGTTAAATCGCTATTGTATTGTTCATTAATTCGGGCGATTTTATGTGTCTCTTTTGGTGAAATTATAGATATCGCGAGACCTTGACGACCGGCTCGTCCCGTGCGTCCACAGCGGTGCATGAAAACAGCAAGGTCGCGCGGCAAACCAAAATTTATCACTAAATCTACGCTGTCTATATCAAGTCCCCGCGCTGCAACATCGGTGGCGATCAATAAACGTAGTGATCCATTGGTAAAACGGACAAGTATTTGATTACGTTCACGCTGATCCATATCACCATGTAAAACCCCAGCGCTTACCCCAAATTGTTTGAGAGCCTTGCCTAGCTCATTGCACTGTTCACGGGTATTACAAAATATCAATCCTGCGTCAGGTTGATGCTGGCCGAGAACGGCTAACAGAGTTTCGGTATGATCATCGTCGCTGATAAATACTTGTTGTGAAATATCTATGTGAGCTTGTTCGCTCGCGGCAATTTTTACCGATATAGGTGTAACCAGCACATCCGCAGCAATTCGTTCTATATCTTTCGGGAAGGTAGCTGAAAACAGTAACGACTGTCGTGTCTTTGGGGTTAATCCAACAATAGCAAGAATGTCATCTTTGAAACCCATATCCAACATACGGTCAGCTTCATCTAGCACCAAGGTATTAACCGTCGTAATGTCTAAGGTACCTTTACGGATATGATCACTAATCCTTCCTGGTGTGCCTACTATGATATGGGCACCGTGCTCCAATGAGTTTATCTGGGGGCCAATGGGTTGACCTCCGCAAAGTGTCAGTACTTTGATATTGCCTGGATAACGTGCAACACGACGAATCTCCTCAGCGACTTGGTTCGCCAATTCACGGGTAGGGCAGAGTACTAGACCCTGTATCGCAAACCACCGAGGATTTAAATTATTGATAAGTGGTAAGCTAAAAGCCACCGTTTTGCCACTGCCGGTTGGTGCTTGAGCTAAAACGTCTTTACCCGCAAGGCTATTGGGTAAGCTTGCTGCTTGAATGTCCGTCATGGATTTAAAACCAAGCGAATCTAATACTTCAAGTTGTTGTGGATCAATTTTCAGCTGCGAAAATGGGGTAGTCATAACATGTACCTAGGGCGTTTGCCCGTTGTTGCCCAGCATGGCTGGGCAATGGAGTGGGCATTACTTCAATGCCGCCAACAATGATTGAACCGGATGGGGCAAACGTCGATCGCTAAAGCGTTTAACCTGGCTGCGGCAGGAAAATCCGGTTGCCATGATACGGTGATTTTTGTCTGCCTCAATGGCATTGCGCCAAGAGAGGTCATAAATCGTTTTTGATGTCTCTTGGTTTTGAGCTTCATGGCCGTAAGTCCCGGCCATGCCACAGCAACCGACGTTTTGATGAACAATCTTTTGGCCTAGCGCCGTAAACACTTTTTGCCACTGTGCAACAGCGATAGGCGCATTGGTTTTTTCGGTGCAGTGAGCTAGTAGTGTGTGCTCACAAGCACTGAAACAGTCTGCTTTGTTGGTCAATGTATCGATATGTTCCACTAAAAATTCTTGTAACAGATTTACTTTGGGGGCTTTAAATCCCGCTTCTTGACCTGCTTTAACGTATTCATCTCGGTAGGTCATTGTCAACGCAGGGTCGACACCCACCATGGGAATGCCATGGTGTTCAATGTTGTATAGCATGGCTGCGTTATTACGTGCTGTTTTTAAAAAGCCTTTCATAAAACCATAGAAATGCTGTGGTTTACCATTTGGTTTGTACGGCGCAAGCATGGCGTAAAAACCAAGTTCTCGTAATAAACGCAAAAAGTCGAGCACGACTTCGGCATCAAAATGGCTAGTAAATGCATCTTGAACCACTACCACTGCGCGAGCTTTTTGTTCCGCATTGAGAGAGGCTAAGCCAAAGGCATTGGCCATTTTAAAGCCTTCTTTTTTAGCGCTGCGCTGTAAGTCTTTTTCACTCAACATAGGGCTGTCGACCATCGACACTGTGTCTGCCATTAGAACCTTGACGGCTTTCATTTTCATAGCGCTGTTATAAATAGGCTTGAAGTGCTTGATATAGGGCAGCATAAACTCAAGGGATGCAATGACATAATCCTTTGGTGGGCGAAGATAGCGACTGTAATAGAGTTCTAAAAATTTAGAGCGGAAAGTCGGTACATCGACATTGATAGGACACTGCCCTGTACAGGATTTACATCCCAGGCAGCCAGCCATTGAATCGAATACATCTTTGCTAAAGTCTTTATGACCAGCTTTTAAGGCTAAGGTGTTCATAGCACGGTCGTAGAGTGTGAATAGTCCAGGCCAAAAACGGGCGCGATCACGAGCCTTTTCAATATCTATTCCGTTTTGACCTAGCTGTTTCAACCACTCGCGAACCATAGATGCTCGTCCTTTGGGAGAGTGGATACGCTGGCGAGTACCCTTCCATGATGGGCACATGGCATCGTCGGGGTTCCAGTTAAAACATGCGCCGTTACCATTGCAATAGACTGCATCGCTATATTCTTTCCATGCTGAGCTAGCAATAATTCGATCGTTATCACCGCGAGTGCTTACTTGGTCAATTTTGTAAAGTTGGTGCTCTTTACTCGGCGTACATATTTTGCCAGGGTTGAGTTGGTTGTGAGGATCAAAGTGGGCTTTGATTAATTGTAAAACGGGATAAAGTTTGCCAAAAAATTCAGGTGCGTATTCGCTTCTAACGCCTTTGCCGTGTTCGCCCCATAGTAAACCGTGATATTTTTGAGTGAGCTGAACAACTTTGTCAGTAATAAGGCGGACGTTCTCGATTTCTTTGGCGTTTTTCATATCGAGGGCAGGTCTAACATGTAGAACACCTGCATCGACATGACCGAACATGCCATAGCGAAGATTGCTCGCATCAAGCAGTGCCCTGAATTCTGCGATAAAGTCTGCTAGGTTTTCTGGTGGCACACAGGTATCTTCAACAAATGGGATTGGCCGAGCTTCGCCACTCATATTGCCCAACAAGCCGACCGCTTTTTTACGGACAGTCCAGATTTTTTCAACCTCGGCGTTGCTAATAGCGAGGGTATAATTCAAACGGCATGGATTGGGCAGTGCCTCAACTTGGGCTTTGAAGATGTCTAATTTGTCGTTCAACTCTTGTTCGCTACTAGCAGTAAACTCAACAAGATTGATACCTTCCACAGGCGGACTACCGGCTTCACCTTCAGGAAAATATTGTGCAACGCTGTGCCAGCTATTATCGCTGCGAGCAAGATTAACCACCTTTGAATCCAATGTTTCAATCGACGTTGGCGCTGCTGACATAAGTGCTTGAGCGTCACGTAACGACGCATCAAAATCGGTATAACTGACATTGGCAAGAGCGCTATGCCTTGGGATCTCAAGAAGATTGAGTTTGGCCTCGACGAGGAAGCCAAGTGTTCCTTCGCTGCCACATAAAATACTATTGAAATCAAAGTCGCCGTTGGCAGTAAAAATGTGTGCTAAATCATAGCCTGTAAGACAGCGGTTGAGCTTTGGGAATCCCGCTTCGATGTCGGCTGCATGTTGCTCGGCAATATCTGCAAGTAAACGGTGTGCTGCAGCGACTTTAGTGTCTTTTGCTGAAAGACTGCTCATCTCATCGCGGTGTAATGGGCTTGAGGTAAAGCACTCGCCGCCCAGAAAAATGCTAGTGAGTTCCAACACGTGATCACGGGTTTTGCCATATGCGCAAGAACCCTGTCCAGAGGCATCAGTATTGATCATGCCGCCTATAGTGGCGCGGTTACTGGTCGATAATTCTGGTGCAAAAAATAATCCATGAGGTTTGATTGCAGCCCCTAATTGATCTTTGACGACACCTGCCTCGACTCGTGCCCAACGCTCTTCGACGTTAATCTCAAGGATACGGTTCATGTGTTTAGAAAGGTCAACAATAATACCGTCACATAAAGACTGGCCGTTGGTACCTGTGCCACCGCCTCTAGGACCTAAAACAATCTCGTGATATTTTTCTTGTGATGCGAGTTTACATAATGCGATGACATCGTCTTTATCGAGGGGATAAACGATGGCTTGGGGCAGAATCTGATAAATCGAATTATCTGTTGATAGAACAATTCGGTTGGCATTATCTTTTGCGATATCGCCACGGAAACCAGCGCTGGGTAGCTGATCTAGAAATTCTAAATAAAGGCCATCAATCGGATTAATGGTGTTTAGCGCTGGAATCATCGTCCGTGCCTATTAAAAAAGAAGCTATTTTATCGTTATATGATAAATAACTAAAGTATCTGATGAGATAAAACGCTGTGCTACAATAGCGCCAGTTTATGGGAGACAAAGCATGGCCTTAGCATTATTCGATCTGGACAATACCTTAATTGCTGGTGATAGCGATCACGGCTGGGGCGAGTTCCTATGTAAGAAAGGCTATGTCGACGCTAGCGAATATAACGAACGCAATAATTACTATTTAAATCAATATGATGAGGGTAAGTTAGACCCGATTGAATACCTTGAATTTGCCCTCAAGCCCTTAGCGGATAACTCCATGGAAACCCTCACGCGTTGGCATCACGAGTTTATGCTTGAAACAGTCACGCCAATGATGCTCCCGATGGCGATGGACCTTTTAGATGCCCATCGTAATAGGGGCGATTGGGTGGTTGTCATTACCTCGACTAATCGTTTTGTCATAGAGCCAATTGTTCAGGCGCTTGGCGGTGCAGACGATATTTTGGCCACTGAGCCAGAAATCATTGATGGTCGATATACCGGTAAAATTGTCGGTGAACCATGTTTTAGGGAAGGTAAAGTAAGACGCATGAATGAATGGCTTATCGATCGTCCTTTTACCCTCAGTGATGCCTACTTTTATTCAGACTCGATTAATGACCTACCACTATTACTTGAAGTGAGTAACCCAGTAGCAGTAGACCCCTGTGATCGTCTAAAAGCTGAAGCGAAGGCCCATAACTGGCCGATTTTATCGTTACGATAATGATGGATGCCTTTCTTGTTTCTCAAGTTTTGGCTGGGCTGGCATTAATATCAGATAGTATTTCATTTCAATGTAAGCGGCGTGAATATATTCTTGCCTGTCTCGTTGTATCATCTGCCTTAATGGGCATGCATTTTTACTTGTTAGAAGTGTATACCGCAGCGGCGATTGGAGTGATCAGTGTCGCAAGGTTTTTGCTATCTATTTTTTATGTTCGTCGATGGCTCATGTGGCTTTTCTTGATTGCAACCTTGTTGGTTGCGTTTTTCACTTACAATGGCATGTTGACCATCCTGTCTGCAACAGCAACAAGTTGCTTTACCATCGGCGCCTTTCAAAATAACGATAAACTTCTTCGTCTGCTGTCAATTTGTGCGGTGTGCATATGGATCGTCCATAATGCGTTAGCCGGATCTTTTATGGGTGTATTGCTAGAGTGTGTCTTTTTAATTAGCTGCTTAATCGGCTACTATCGTTTTTATATCAGACGGCATTATATGGATCAGTTATGAATAATAATCAGTGGTTTATTTTCGGCGATGTAACCAGCAATGGTTTTATCGGGTTGCTCTCGGCATGGCTTTGTGCGCTATGGTTTGATGTTGGTGACAGTATGTTGGCGGCGATGTTACTGGGTATGTTTGTACCGATGCTATTGTCTATGCCCTTTGCGCTCATTTTTGGTCGTTACTTTGGTGCTTTGGAAATCATGCTGCCTATGATGCTGACTTCGATGTTAGCTGGAATGGTAAGTGCTATGTTGGCGACCATGAGCTTAATAACTGGATACCAGATAATTTTTATTGGAATAGTGTGCGGGTTTGGTGTGCTTGGAGTCGTATCGCTAATTAATTTCAAAGAAAAAGTAATATAAAAAAACGCGCCCGAAGGCGCGTTCATATATGGTTAAGCGTTGCTAGTTTCTTCGTTAGCGGCGTACCAAATCAACAAGCCAAATGCAATTTTGTTAACTACATCAGCTAAATTGTAAACAATATTCAAAGCTTCCATGCTCGCTGTTTGGGTCATATAACCCAAAACATAGCCTAGAGGATAGATAGCCCAACCTAAAGTTACAATGATTCGCATATTCTTGTACGAACTTTGTACCGCAGGACTTGCTTGTGCTGCAGCAACTTTACTGGCTTCACCGGCAAAGATTTCATACAGAATGTATGCCCAACCTAGCATTCCGATAATGAAACCCATGGTAATGTCCATGTAACCCGCTTCACCCATGTATCCTGGTACAAGCATTACTAATGTACCAATTAACAACCTCCAGAAAATACCGCCAGATACTTTTGTGATTGCTGCAAGAATGAGATAGAACTCAATCATTAACAATGGCACAGTGAGTAGCCAGTCGATGTATCTGTAAACTGTTGGTGTGTCGCCTGTAGCAACCCAGACATCTCGCATGTAGAAGTAGTGAACTGCTGCAATAAATGTAACAAGTGCAGATACCGTTAATGACGTTGACCATTTGCCGCCCATACGCAAGGCTTCCCACAAAAAGAATACCGTAGAAGCTGCAAGTGCCATCGAAATTAACCAGAACGTAATCCCAACAAAATCACCGGAAGCAAGATTAGCCGTTGCTGCATTAGATGCAGAAGACATTGCAAGCGCCACGGATCCTAAGACTGGGGCCATAATTTTCTTATATTTCATAAGACCATCCTCAAGTTTTTTATTGTTTATGAATATTGAACCTAATCAACTATTCATATGATGATTCGTACT
>JALRIU010000327.1 GCA_023255355.1 Pseudomonadales bacterium
GTAATTGTGTTGCATCTATTAACAGCTGGTCGCAGTTTTCTGGCAATGTGCTGTGGTTTTCCCAGATGTTGCACCACAGCGAATTTAATAACGAGCCAGCACCGGCATTTCTAGAGAATCTAACGCCATTGAGACTTGCCAGGTCCTGCGTTACACCACTAAGTTGAATGGCTGGAATAATCAATTTATGAACGTCTTTGTTGTCGGAGCGAATATCAACAGAGAACCTTGTGTTCATGTCGATAAATACAAATTCATCGCTACCAGCATTAAATGTCATATTGTTGATATGGTATTGGGCAATACCTTTGGGATGGCTCATTACAGCAAAACGTTGTTGTTCTTTGGTATTGTTAACATTTCCCAATATCTGAATTTTTGCCGCATCACCTTGGACGCGAGCCAGATGGCAGGAGGCAAGCTTAAGGCTGTGATGCTTGGCGATGAAATCTCGCTTAGCATCGACAACACAGCTAGCAAAACTACTAGAAATACAATCATTCCATTAGCCCAAGCGTTTGGTCGGTGTTAATAATTACGTATCAAAGGTCTGAATTGTTGCCATAAACTATGATCTACCATCAATTAATTCGACAATAACGAGTGCTTAATATCTATTTTGCAGCACCCATTTCCTCGAGTTTTTCACAGACAAAGTCAATTCTGTCTTGTCCCCAAAAGATATCCTCATCGATCACGAAGGTGGGCACGCCAATCACGCCAGATTCATCGGCTAGGCGAGCATTTTCATCAAGTCGAGCAAGGTTATCTGTATCTACAGATGCGGCAACCAGTGCGTCGGCATCTAATCCACAGCGTTCTGCGATGTTGCGAATAGATTCTTCGAGGGCAATATTGCGCCCAAATTCCCACTCTTCGCGCATGGTTTCGATAATATATTCGCGAATTTTACCTTGTTGCATAGCATAAAATGATGCTGCACCAGCAGGGGTTGGTTCTGTTTCCATTGGTGGAGGATTGATGGGCATACCAAGGCGTTTAGCAAAGCGCTTCATGTCTTGGCGGGCGATAGGGAGTTTCTTTTTGGCGCGCTCAGGATCTGAGCGAAGGTTCCAGCCACCGACAGGGATAAACGTCATGCTTGCGTTGTAGTTATCAAAAATTTGCCAGAGCGTTTTTGACGCGATATAGCAGTAGGGGCTTCTAAAGTTAAAATAGACTTTGACTTCAACTGGCTCAGACATGGTAGTTCCTCAGCGTCCGACAGAACGCATTTGTTGGGTGGTAAACATTTGTGGACGCAGGCCTTTTTCTGGCAGCGCTGTTCTAAATTGGATTGTTGAGCAGTGGCGCGCTTGAACATCGATATTGGCGCGGGTACCAGGTCCCACAGAGCGTGAACTTACTGTGGCAACAATTTCACCGTACTCAACAGTTTGTACACGTGAAACTGCAGCGACCATTGGGATCGTAGCTTGACCACCACAGGTCACCATATTGACATTCATTTCTAGGCTTGCCGCGTGCGATGCTAAATTCACTGGTGGAATACATGCTGGGCCAATAGCAGCTGGAGTGAGGTCAACCATGATCACACCTAACTCATTCAACTTACGAGAGTTTTCGGCGTGCACGTAGGCAGACGTTGCGTCAAATGCGATACGAATATCGTCTTCGATAACGTGCTCAAGCATGCCATCGACACCCGTGGTTGAAACTTTCATTCCAAAATCGCGAGCGCGTTTGATACCTTCAGATTCTTCAATGCCCACCATCCAAACTGGTTCAATCCAGTCACTACGCATGGCTTTCATCAACAAATCAGTCCCGATGTTACCTGGACCGATAATGACAGCTTTTAGTTTCTTACTCATCTGTTTATCCAGTTAAACGAATTTCATACCTACGCTACCAAGGCCTTGGTAACGGACGTTGATTGAATCACCGCGCTCCATGAGAACGGCTGCTGTAATGCCACCGGTCATGACGAACGTACCCGCTGGGATGTATTCGTCGACATCAGCCAACATGTCAGCCAGCATGGCAACAGACGCAGCAGGGTGGTCGAGTACGGCTGCACCCGCACCTAGCTCGACAATTTCACCGTTCTTCTCCATGACAACGCCGAGAGTAGACCAGTCAAAATCTCTTGGGCCAGCACAGTGACTGCCAACCACAAAACCACGAGATGATGAGTTGTCCGCCATCACGCTGATGAGGTCAAATTTAAAGTCCTTGTAGCGCGAATCGATAATTTCTACCGCAGGCACAACCAATTCAGTGGCATCTAACACGTCTTCAATTGTCAGATCACGGCCACGCAAATCTTTGTTAGTAACGAAGGCGATTTCAGCTTCAACTTTAGGGTGAATATAACTATCGAAGTCAATTTTCCCGCCATCGGCTTCACTGAAGTAATCCATCAAAAAACCGTAACATGGTTTTTCAACGCCCATCTGGGCGATTTTAGCCCAAGACGTTAAACCCATTTTTAAGCCTACTAATTTGTCACCACGGGCTAATTTGCGCTTGCGAATTTCCCATTGGATTTTAGTCGCATCCATAAACGTCATGTTGGGGTAGTCGTCGGTGATTTTTAAAATTTCACGACGTTCAAGTTCTGCGTTTTCAACGTGTTCAGCGAGTTTTTCAATGGTCGCTTGATCAAGAGTTGTATTCATTTGAAATCCTCGCTTAGCTGAAATTAATGGTGCAGTTGCCAACGCCGCCAACGCGGACCGTCATCACATCACCAGGAACCACGGGCTCTAATGGCACCAAGCTACCTGACAAAATGACATCGCCTGCGTTGAGGGTGATACCAAATTTACCAAGTGTATTGGCTAGCCATGCTACGCAGTTAACTGGGCTAGCTAATGCAGCCGCGCCAGCACCTGTAGAAATAACTCTGCCATTTTTTTCTACCACCATGCCCACAGTAGCTAAATCGAGTTTGCGAGGATCAATCGCCGCAGATTCATTGATAGTGAATAAACCACATGATGCGTTATCTGCTACCGTGTCTTGAATTTTGATTTTCCAATTTTCAATGCGAGAATCAACAACTTCAAAGCAAGGAACAACGGCTTCAGTTGCCGCTAAAACATCAGCATTGGTGACACCAGGGCCTGAAAGATTTTTTTTCAAAATGAAAGCAAGTTCGCCTTCAGCTTTTGGTTGAATCAATGTCTTAGAAATTGGCATTTCACCGTCAAAACGCATGGCGTCTGTCATAAAGCCAAAATCTGGCTGGTATACGCCTAGTAAGTTCATAACTGCTTTGCTAGTAACACCAATTTTTTTACCAATGATTTTTTCACCAGCGGCAAGACGATTCTCAAGCATGCGAAGTGAAATTTGGTAGGCATCTTCGATAGTGATCTCAGGGTATGTTGTCGTCAAAGGTGCAATCGTTGTGCGATTGACCAAAGCTTGATACATCTGATCACCAATCTGATGAATGAGTGATTGTTCCATGATTGCTCCTTGTAAGGATTTATAGCTTTATACAAATGTTTTTTAATTCAGTATAAAACTCTAATGAGTGGGTACCGCCTTCACGGCCAATGCCCGATTGTTTTGCGCCTCCGAAAGCTGTTCGAAGATCGCGTAAAAACCAACTATTTACCCAGGCAATGCCTACTTCGATCTGTTCAGCTACACGGATAGCTCGTGATGAATTTTCGGTCCAAATAGCAGTGGCCAAGCCATAAGGGTTATCGTTAGTTAATTCTATAACTTCTTCTTCGCTATCAAACGGACGTAAATGGCAGCAGGGGCCAAAGATTTCTTCTCGAATCACTCGGGCGTTGTCGTCGAGGCCTTCCCAAATAGTGGGTTGTATCCAACAGCCGTCGGCGTATTCTACTGGCATATCAGGCACACCACCACCGCATAACACGGTCGCACCTTCCTCTGCAGCGATGTTGTAATAACTTAATACTTTTGCTTGGTGCTCTTTGCTGATCAACGGTCCCATATTTGTGGCAGGATCGTCAGAAGGGCCAATCACTAAGTTATTGGTCGCCTCGACTAAGCGACGTTTAAACTCTTCATATACGCCACGTTGTACATAGACGCGTTCTGTGCCAAGACATACTTGACCGCAGTTAGCAAATACAGAGCGCATGGTGCCTTCAATTGCTTTGTCCATATCGCAATCATCAAATACGATAGCGGCATTTTTACCACCGCATTCTAATGAAATGTCGCGAAGGCCAACTGACGCTGCGCGCGAAATGATTTCACCGGTACGGGTTTCGCCAGTAAAAGTAATCGCATCAACGTCGGGGTGTTCCGTTAAAAACGCGCCGGCTGAATCCGGGCCAAAGCCATGCACAACGTTGTATACACCTTTGGGTATACCACATTCGTTCATTACTTCACCCAGTAAAGTGGTTGTCAAAGGGGTTTCTTCCGAAGGTTTAACAACAACGGTATTACCGCACGCTAAGGCAGGGCCTACTTTCCATGTCATTAATAACAGGGGTAAGTTCCATGGGCTAATCACAGCGATCACACCTTTGGGTGTTCGATGACCAATGTTGACAGCGCCAGTGCCATCCGGTGTATCCATACGGAAAGCTTCGTTTGGCACATTTTTGATCATATCAGCGAACACTTTGAAGTTCGCGGCACCGCGAACGTTCTCTTCGGACGCGTTGTCCACGACGAGGACCTCGAAGAGTTCGGCCGGATACGTTTGCTCCCCGAGCGCTCGCAAACATTTTTTCAGGCGGTCGACGTCATTGTAAACCGGGATCACGACGGAGACC
>JALRIU010000019.1 GCA_023255355.1 Pseudomonadales bacterium
ATAATTGTGCAATAATCAAGTGGATATCAAATGTTCGATTTTAAAAATAAGAAAGCTTTAATCTTAGGTGCCGGTCAAAATATTGGTAGAGAAGTTGCCATCGAATTAGCCAAAAGAGGCTGCCATATTGCTGTGGGCGATATTAATGAGGTCGGTGCGAAAAAGACATCTGAAGAGTTGCTTGCCCTAGGTGTTAAAAGCCTATCAGTTGGGTGTGACGTCACCAGTGAATCATCTCTTCAAAACGCTATCGACTCAGCTGAGGCCGCATTAGGTGAGATCGACATTTTAATTAACAACGCGGGGATTTTACACAGTGGAAACCCTGAAGACTTTCCCGTAGCAGAATGGGAACGGATGTTTAATGTCAATTTTTTTGGCGCAGTAAGGGCCAACGCCATCATCATGCCAAAGTTTCTTGAACGTGGACGTGGCTATATCGTTAATACAGCATCTTTTGCGGGTCTTTATCCTTATGCAACTAACAGAATCCCCTATGCAGCGTCCAAAGCTGCTTTGGTATCTATGTCAGAGAATTTGGCGATTAGTTTAAACCCAAGGGGCATAAAGGTAAGCTGTTTATGCCCTGGCCCGACCATGACAACCTCAACCGTTGGATTAAAACCATGGTCGGAAAATGTAACGATGCGTGGCCCTGGCAGTCAGTATCCAGTGATTGAACAATGGCAGCTTGCAAAAATATTGGCTGATGGTATGGAGCAAGAAAAAATTCTCATTTTATCCCACCCTGAAGGAATGGAAGATATTCAAGCAAGAGCAGCATCGCCCGACGAGTATATACAAAATAAAATTGCCCGATTTGCAGTAGGAAAATCAGGCCTTCCTGGCAGAGATTAATGACTTTGGAGCTTTAACAATGACAGATGCATATGAAACAGGTAAATCCATTTTTTCTGACGTTTACGGTGAGTCAATGGCTAATGATTTGCAGCGCTACGTAGACAGTGATTCGTTTGGTAATCAAGGTGCAAAGTGGGCGATGGAATGGGCTTTCGGCAGTGTTTGGAGTCGTGACGGCCTATCTAAGAAAATGCGAAGCTGTTCAGTGTTGGGTATGGTCATTGCTCAAGGTCAGTTGGATGAAATTAAGTTCCACACAAAAATGGCGCTTGCTAACGGCTTAAGCCTGCAAGAAATAGAAGAAATATATTACACATCTATTCCCTATTGTGGTTTGCCACGCTCAAATGATGCTAAAAGGTCCATGCTGGCTGCACTTGCAGAGGTGTCTGCTAAATCTTGAATTGATAAATATAGATAATTAGGGCGATGTATGGCGTTTAAATTTAGCGATGACTGGAAAGCACATTATCCCTTAGTCTTCAGTGCGTTTATTGGTTTTGGATTCTATTCTATTTTCCCAAATTTAATGGGGTTGTTTGTTACTCCGCTCACGGAAGAGTTTGCATGGACGCGTTCACAAGTGATGTCTGGCTTAGCTTTTTCGTCAATAACAGCCATGATCTTTTCGCCGATAGTCGGCGGGTTTGTTGATCGATATGGCCCAAGAAATATTGCCCTACTAGGTATTTTATTAACCGCTGCGGCCTTGGCAATGTTTGGTTTTACCAATGGTTCCTCCTACCAATGGTATGCCTTTTGGTTAATACAGTCCTTTTTTGTACTGTTAATCAAGGCGACGGTATGGGCTACCGCTATTTCTAAAACATTTACCACGAGCAGAAGCCTCGCTATGGCCATCACCATGAGTGGAACAGCGTTTGCTCAAATTATTGTGCCGCCGCTGACACAATATTTGATCGAAGGTTTTGGTTGGCGACATGCCTTCTTTATGATCGGTGCTTTTTGGGGGGCGTTAGCTTTTTTACCTGCTTATATGTTTTTAGAAATTAACCAAGCAATAGCCACTCCACAAAATAAAGCAATGCATCAAGATAACATACCTCGATCAGAGGATAGTGACATACAAGGTTTAACGTTAAAGCAGGCGCTATCATCAACAGCGTTAATAAAAATTGCCCTAGCAACGTTTTTGGTAATGCTGACGGGTATCGGTATTTTAGTAAATTCTGTGCCTATATTAATTGAAAGTGGGATAGACGCTTCCAGTGCTGCTTATTATGTGTCTATTTATGGTGTTGCTGGTATTCTTGGGAAATTGACGACGGGTTGGCTAATGGGCAAATATCCTGGGTCAAAAGTAGGGGGGTTAACTCTAGGTATTACTGGGTTTGCTTTTTTATTATTGCTCACGTCAGACAACCCTATATTTATTATTGTAGGTTTGTTTGGTATCGGCTATGGCGCAGGAACAAAACTACAAATTTGTGCTTTGTTAACCAGTATCTATGGTGGTTTGAAGAACTATGGGAAAATATTTGGCGTTATGTCGAGCATGATTGCAATCAGTGGCGGTCTTGGTCCTTTGTTGGCGGCTTATTCATTTGATATAACAGGCGAATATACCTTATTCATTTATTTATCATTTATCGGCGCAATGATATCAGCGGGTTTAATATACACCTTGGATGCTGAACCGAAAGAGTTCGCTGCCTTGTCGTAAATTCTGAAAACGTTGCTAATGGTCCTCAATACCATTAGCAACATGATGATTTAATTCAACATATTTCGCGCAATAATCATTCGTTGAATTTCACTCGTACCCTCATAGATAGAAGTGATTCTAACATCACGAGCCATGCGTTCTAATGGATACTCAGCATTGTAACCATGGCCTCCTAATACTTGCTGGCCAGCATAACAGGCACGATTAGCTGCTTCAGAAGCGAATAGTTTTGCCATACTTGCCTGGGTTGCAAAGTTTTCGCCGTTTTCTTTGAGCGCCGCAGCATTCATGATAAGAAGACGAGCAGCTTCAAGCTCGGTTTCGCTGTCGGCAAGCATCCACTGAATTGCCTGGAAGTTAGAGATTGGCGTGCCGAATTGGACGCGCTCTTTTGCATATTGGGTTGCATACTCTGTCGCTGCTTTGCCAATACCATAGGCCAGCGACCCTATGCCAATTCGTCCACCGGCGAGTTCACCTAAGGCAACTTGGTAGCCCTTATTTAGTTGCCCCATCAATGCCGAAGAGGGGATTCTGCAATTATCAAAAAATACTGAATTTGTGGCTGAACCTTTTTGCCCCATTTTATGTTCTGCTTTGCTCACGACTAGTCCAGGCGTATTGCCTTCGACTAGAAAACAAGACATACCTTTACCTCTGGGAGCATCTTTATCGGTCACTGCCCAAACGACAAATACACCGGCAAATTCACCACTCGTAATATAGGCTTTAGAGCCATTGAGAACCCATTCATCACCATCAAGCACTGCACTCGTTCGCATAGAAGAAGGGTCGGATCCAGCGCCGGGTTCTGTTAAACAGAAGCCAGCAGCGGGGTATTCGCCACTGCAAATTTTGGGTAAATAGAGTAATTTTTGATCTTCGCTAGCGACTGACTGGATGACTTCGGCGACCATATTAGTTACCGATACCGTCACTGCGGTTGATGCGCAAACTTTTGCTAACTCGGTAATCGTCAGTGAAAAAGCTATAGTGCCAGCTTCGGTTCCGCCATATTGAGACGATACGTTTAGTCCCATGAAGCCTAGTTCAGACAGGGCTTTTAAGTTGGCAAAAAACGCCTCTTTTCCTTCACCTCGATCAAGTGCCTCAGCATTTTTGCTTAGTTCATTTTGGGCAAAATCACGCGCGGTATCTTGTATCAATCGTTGTTCTTCTGAAAGCTGAAACATGTTGCCCTCCTAAACACGCTCAATAATTAACGCTGGCGCCATGCCGCCACCTGTACACATGGTAACAAGGCCTCTCTTCAAGTTTCTTCGTTCCAGTTCGTCGACCATTGTTCCAACTAAAACGGAACCCGTGGCCCCAATAGGATGACCTAATGCCATTGCGCCTCCGTTGACATTGATTTTTTCGCGGTCGATGCCAAGATGCCTAATATAACGCTCAACGACGACAGCAAATGCCTCGTTGACTTCGAAAAGATCGATGTCTTCTAGTTGTAATCCTGCTTTTTCTAGAACCTTAGTTGTTGCAAGTGTGGGTGCATTTAACATTAAAGTTGGGCAGTCACCGGCGTTCGCCATCGCAATGATTTTAGCTCTGGGTTTAAGATGATTTCGAGCGACATAATCTTCGCTAGCTAATAATACAGCTGCAGCGCCATCTGCTACGCCAGATGAGTTGCCAGCGTGGTGAACATGATTGATGTCAATTGGATAACGAGCATTCAATAACTGTCGATAGGTTAGACCTTCATCATTTAATGCATAGTCGGCCAGATTAGTAAAAGCTGGTTTTAAACTAGCAATACCTTCAAGGGTTGTGCTCGGACGAGGACATTCGTCCTTGGCAAGGGCTAGACGGCCATCGTCGTGATAGACCGGCACGAGACTTTTTTCAAAATGCCCATTTTCGATGGCAATCGCTGCCCGGCGCTGGCTTTCGACTGCTAATGAATCTAGGGCTTGTCTGTCGATTCCTTCCAGTGTAGCAATAGCATCAGCGCTTACACCTTGTTGCGGTTGTGGGTGAAGTTCTCTTAGGTGTTCGTTGCCACTATCCATCAAAAGAGGGAGGTCATTATCAACGCCGTAACTGGACATCATTTCACAGCCGCCGGCAACGATGAGATCTTCCATACCGGACATAATTGAAGCGGCTGCTAAATTGACGCTAGTTAAGCCAGAACCACAAAAACGATCCAGTGTCATACCGCCACATTTTACGTCATAGCCTGCATCCAATGCGCTCATTCGACCTAGATCCCCGCCATGGCGACCTTTTTGGCAGCTTGTACCCCAAATGACATCGTCAATTTCCGCCGTGTTGAGATTGTTACGTTCCGCTAGCGCTCGTAAAACTGTGGACCCCAGGCGCTGCGGGTGTATTTCAGATAATGAACCTTTGCCAGCTTTTCCAAGTCCTCTTGGGGTGCGACAGGCGTCAATGATATAGGCGCTGGACATGTTTTCTCCTTAAATTAAACACGTGTTATCTTTTTATGTGATGAAGTATACGAATTATTCATTTACAACTGTTTCAAATACCACCAAATCTGCACCGGCGCTTACTAGATCACCGGGCGAATACTTGAATTCTATGAGCTTGCCGTTGCTTGGAGCTTTGATAGTATGTTCCATTTTCATAGCTTCCATAATTAACAAACCTTGACCTGATGTCACTTGAGCTCCGGGCTCTACCAATAAGGCGACAATGGTACCATTCATTGGTGCATCTAAGGCATGGTTATCATTCAGGTCTTCTTCGCCAAGATCACTAGATCGCTGCTTAAAATGATAACTGCCTGAATGGTAGAAAAGCGTTGAGCTATTGTTGTGATGAAATACCTCTGCCTGTAGCCTATAACCATCTAACGTCGCTTCAAGTGTATTCTGATTTATCTTGATTTGGGTTGTTACGCATTGGTTATCAATAGTTATTCTGTATCCAGTGTTTCCTCCATCTATATACTCAATGGAGGCATTAAACAAACCATTATTGTCTTGCAAGTCTAACCATTGCATGTGTGGTTCGTTGAGTCGCCATGCATTGGCTGCTTGCCAAGGTGAATTCGTTCTTTCTACATCATTCTGCTGTTGTTTTACTACCAGGCTCAATGCAGCTAGATGCCTAAGTGGGAGGGTTTCACGGGAATCCGTGCTAAAAATGGCGTCATGGTGCTTGGCGATAAAACCCGTATCCAAATCTGCTTTTTTAAAAGCATCGACATTAATTAGGTTGTAAAGAAAATCCACATTTGTTGTCACGCCACTGATTCGATAATCGCGCAAGGCATGACTCAAGCGTTGTAATGCTCGGTCTCGATTTTCATCCCACACAATTAATTTAGCGATCATTGGGTCGTAATAAATACTTACTTCATCTCCTTCGACAACGCCCGTATCAACTCGAATATGAGTTGATGACTGGGGTGGTTTTAAAAAATTTAACACTCCAGTCTGTGGTAGGAAATCTTGGTTTGGATCTTCAGCATAAATTCGAGCTTCAAAAGCGTGGCCATTAATTGATAATTCATGTTGTTGTAATGGGAGTGAGTGTTTTGTAGCCACGAGTAATTGCCATTCAACTAAATCCTGTCCGGTAATCATTTCTGTCACAGGGTGCTCGACCTGTAGGCGAGTATTCATCTCCATAAAATAGAACGAATTATCAAGATCTAATAAAAACTCAATGGTTCCTGCACCATGGTAATCAATTGCTTCAGCCGCGCGTAAGGCTGCTTGCCCCATCGCATTGCGAACGTCTGGTGCCAAACCTGGTGCAGGTGCTTCTTCGATAACCTTTTGGTGGCGGCGTTGTACTGAGCAATCTCGTTCGAATAAATAAACCCCGTTGCCAAGCTGATCTCTAAAGATTTGAATTTCGACATGGCGCGGCTGGGTCAAATATTTTTCGATGAGCATATCATCATTGCCAAAACTATTAGCCGCTTCACGTTTCGCTGCAGCAAGTGCCGTATGAAATTCTGCGCTTGACCAAACTTGACGCATCCCTTTGCCGCCTCCGCCAGCGGTAGCTTTCAAAAGTACCGGATAGCCCATCGCATCTGCTTGTTGTTTTAGGAAATCAGGATCTTGATTGTCACCGTGATAGCCAGGTATCAAGGGTACAGAGGCTTTTTCCATGATGCGTTTGGCTGCAGATTTGGAGCCCATGGCTTCAATGGCGGATGCCGTTGGGCCAATGAAAATTAGATTGTTATCATCACACAGTTGGCAAAACTGAGTGTTTTCAGACAAAAAACCATAGCCTGGGTGAATCGCCTCAGCACCAGTCGCTAGCGCTGCAGCAATAATCTTTTCACCGACTAAATAGGATTCTTTGGCGCTAGAGGCACCTATATGAATGGCCTCATCAGCTAAATAGACATGTTGTGCATAACGATCGGCATCTGAATAGACAGCGACGGTTTTAATCCCAAGCCGATGTGCTGTGCGGATGACACGGCAAGCTATTTCGCCACGATTGGCTATCAATATTTTTTGAAAAAGAGGCTTTGACATTGTTATGTACCTAACTTACATACGGAACACGCCAAAGCGTGTAGGTTCAATCGTTTTATTGAGGCTCGCTGCAATACTCAAGCCCAGTACCATTCGTGTGTCTACCGGGTCAATAATGCCATCATCCCAGAGGCGAGCTGAAGCATAGTAGGGGTGACCTTGGTGGTCATAGTTTTCAAGGATGGGTTGTTTAAAGGCTTGTTCGTCTTCTTTGGTCCATGTTTCATTGTTACGCTGCATTTGTTCGCGTTTAAGAGTCGCCATAACCCCAGCAGCTTGCTCACCGCCCATCACTGAAATACGGGCATTGGGCCACATAAACATAAATCTAGGATCATAGGCTCTGCCGCACATGCCATAGTTGCCCGCGCCAAATGATCCACCAATAATGATAGTGAATTTTGGTACTTTAACAGTCGCTACCGCGGTCACCATTTTTGCCCCGTGCTTGGCTATGCCTTCGTTCTCATACTTTTTGCCGACCATAAAACCTGTGATGTTTTGCAAGAAAACTAAGGGAATATTTCGTTGTCCGCATAATTCTACAAAGTGGGCGCCTTTTTGTGCGGATTCGCCAAATAAAATACCGTTGTTAGCAATGATTCCAACTGGATAGCCATGGATGTGTGCGAAACCACATACTAAGGTGGTGCCATATAGGGCTTTAAACTCATCAAACTCAGAAGCATCAACGATACGAGCTATTACCTCACGCACGTCATAAGGTTTTTTGGAATCCTTTGGGATGACTCCGTAAATTTCAGACGGGTCGAATAGTGGTTCACGACTCGTTTTGCAAGCTAGTTGGTTGGGCTTAATTCGATTTAAATTGGCAATAGCCTTACGTGCGATATGCAGGGCGTGATTATCGTTGTTCGCTAAATGGTCGGTAACACCCGAAACTCGGCTATGAACATCGCCTCCGCCTAGTGATTCAGCGTCTACCTCTTCACCGGTAGCGGCTTTGACTAGAGGGGGGCCTGCTAAAAAGATTGTGCCTTGTTCTTTGACAATGATGGATTCGTCAGCCATGGCAGGTACGTAGGCTCCGCCTGCGGTACAAGACCCCATGACAACAGCGATTTGAGGAATATTTTGAGCAGACATGTTGGCTTGGTTGAAGAAAATTCTCCCAAAATGATCACGGTCAGGGAAAACTTCGTCTTGCAAGGGGAGGTTAGCACCGCCTGAGTCTACCAGATAGATACAAGGCAAATTGTTTTGTTGTGCTATATCTTGAGCGCGGAGGTGTTTTTTGACCGTCATGGGGAAGTAACTCCCGCCTTTAACGGTTGAGTCGTTGGCTACAATCATGCACTCTTGTCCGCTAACACGGCCTATACCTGTTATGATGCCAGCCGCAGGAACCTGATTATCATATAAACCATATGCGGCAAACTGCGAGAGTTCAAGAAAGGGTGAGCCTGGATCTAAAATGGCATCAATTCGATCACGAGGTAATAATTTACCCCTCGCCAGATGACGCTCACGCATTTTTTGACCACCGCCTAATTTAATCGTTTGCAACTTTTCTTTTAAGTCATCGACTAAACTTTGCATAGCAGATTTGTTGTGTTGAAATTCTATGCCTTGGCAATCAATTTTACTTTTTAGAACGGGCATGTTGAGTTCCTTTATTGACATCATTGGCGTCAAGTAGTGCTTGTTGTAATTTATCATCCCAATTGGTTAAGTCTTCTAACATCACTTCGATATCACGAAGCTGTTCGATCAAGGATTGTTTTTTTTGTCTGATTTTTATAATCAACGATTCAATTTGTTCAGCGTTATTGCCTTCGGGCTGATACATTTCAATGATTTCTCGACCTTCATCTAGGCTTAAGCCTAGGCGTTTTCCACGTAGGATAAGTTTAAGTTTTACTCTATCTGCAGCGCTATATATTCGGCTTCCACCTTGTCGCTTAGGTGTCAATAGGCCCTTTTCTTCATAAAAGCGAATGGTTCGAGTGGTTACGTCAAACTCTTTCGCTAAGTCTGAAATACTGAAATAAAGTTTCTTTGTCATTTTAACCTTTACGTTAACGTAAACTATGAGCTTCAAAAAAACACGCTTAAGGCGTGTTTTAGAATTGCGTAGCTGGTAATTTGACAACCATGCCATCTAAATCTGAAGTAATCAATACTTGGCAGCTTAAACGGCTATTTGCCTTTGGTTCCATTGCGTATTCCAGCATCGATTTTTCAACTTCGCCAGCAGGGGAGAGGTTATTAAAAAAGGATTCTTCGATATAGCAATGGCAGGTCGCGCAGCTACAAGCTCCACCACATTCAGCCACAATAGCTTCTATACCATTATCAACAGCAGCTTGCATAATTGTTGTGCCGTTAGCGACTTCGACTTTAACTGTCTCACCTTCAGCTGTTTCGAAAATTATTTGTGTCATGGTATTTACCTTCTAAGCATTAACATTATATAGTATACAACAGTGGTGTATAGTAATATATTGCTTTTTTGTTTGCCATAGCTACATTAACTAATTTTTAGAGGTTTAAATGGAAACTTTACAAGAACAGATTAATTCCTTGGGCCCTTTTGCATATTGGATCGCTCTGTTTATTGTTGTTGGTTTATTTGTCACTGTGGGCCAAGGATTCCTAAAGGCTAGGAAAATCCAGCCAAATAGCTTTCAGTGGGCAATCTTTCGTCATGAGGTCTTTTGGTCAATTACCAATCTCGTTGTTTCTGCTTTTGTATTGGGTGGTCTTAGTCAGTTTTTGCGAACCAATGGTTGGATCACATTTGACCAAAGCCCAGCGGAGTGGTGGGTTATTCTTTTGGAATATGCTTTATACTTTTTTGCTTTTGATGCTTATTTTTATTGGGGTCATCGAATTATGCATATCCCAGGTATCTATGAATTGATCCATAAAACCCATCATCGCTCTATGTCACCTAACTTGATGACTTCTGTATCTGTTAATCCGCTTGAGTCGTTTGTTAATGGAGGTTTTGTTCCGCTATTTACTGCGATGTTTGTTGTTCATCAAGAAACGTTCGCGTTGATTGCTCCAACAAATATCATCATGGGCGTTTATGTTCATAATGGTTATGAGTTTTTACCTCGTTGGTGGAATAAGTCTTGGATAACTAAATGGTTTATCACCACCACTTTTCACGATCAGCACCATAGATACTTCAGAGGTAATTACGGTGGCTATACCACTCTTTGGGACTACGCCATGGGGACCGTGCGCCCAAACTATGAAAGTGGTTTTGAGGCTGTAAAAAAACGTACTGCGGCGAATAAATAAAGCCTTAAGAACGCATGACTGACAAAAAAAGCTTGAAGTGATTTTGTATGGCAGCGTATTTAATTGTCACCCGAGAAGAGCCTTTGCAAGACGCAGAGGCACTTGCTGAATATCAGCGAAGAACACGGTTGTTATCAAATACGGTAAAACCATTGCCGTTGGTTATCTATGGACAAGTCGTGCCCTTGGAAGGTGAGGCGCCTGATGGCACCATCATATGTCAATTTGATACCGTGGAGATTGCCAAGTCCTGGTATGACCATCCAGAATATCAAGAAGCCTTAAATTTTCGTTTGAAAGCCGCCAAACACCGTGCCTACATTGTTGAAGGTATCTCTTAAAAGGACTCATTATGGATCTGCATGAATCTCTATTTTCCCCCTTTGTTAGTCCTAAATTAACTTTACCCAACCGTATTGCTATGGCGCCTATGACACGTAGCTGTTCGCCAGGAAATGTACCCAATGATGGCGTGGTAGAGTATTACCGTAAAAGAGCTGCAGGCGGTACTGGACTGATTATTACTGAAGGCACATGTGTCGATCATGTCGCAGCACATGGTTTTCAAGCCGTACCAAATTTTCACGGTGATAAGGCGCTTGCAGGCTGGAAGGCAGTTGTTGACGCAGTGCATGCAGAAGGGGGAAAAATAGCTCCGCAATTGTGGCATGTGGGCGCGATGCGTGCTCCAGGTGAATACCCAGGTGGTGATCTACCAAGCCATTCTCCTTCTGGCATGATGTTTCCCGGTAAAGTAACGGGCCATACCATGTCGCAACAGGATATTGAGGATGTTATTGGCGCCTTTGCTAAGGCAGCATTAGCGGCTAAAAATATAGGGATGGATGCTATTGAAATTCATGGTGCTCATGGTTACCTCATTGATCAGTTTTTTTGGCAAGGCACAAATCAGCGCTCTGATAAATACGGTGGCGACATGCAGGGACGTCTAACCTTTGCTGTTGAAATGTTAAAGGCAATTCGTGCAAAAGTGGGTGATGAGTTCCCTATTATTTTTCGATATTCACAATGGAAACAACAACAATACGAAAGCAAACTAGCGACTACACCCAAAGAATTAGAAGCTTTCTTGGGGCCTCTTAGCGACGCGGGTGTGGATATTTTTCACTGTTCGCAACGTCGCTTTTGGACGCCAGAGTTTGAAGGAAGTGATCTAAATTTAGCTGCTTGGACCAAAAAACTTACCGGCAAGGCCGCTATGTCAGTTGGTAGTGTCAGTCTTGATGAAGATTTTTTTGCTGATGTTAAAGACGGTTTTAAATCTGCAAACGTTGCTGATTTAAATAAGTTGAGTGAATTAATGGAAAGGGGGGATTTTGACCTGATCGCAGTAGGACGGGCCTTAATTGCCAATCCTGATTGGGCGAATTTAGTGAGAGAAGGACGCGAAAAAGAGCTAAAAGCGTTTGATAAAGAAATGCTGTACAGTCTTGATGGCGATCATTCTCATTTTACGTTGGGCCGTTAGATTCATTACAGTCATATATTTAAAACCGCTTAAAGGCCTCTGCACAGTTTCAAACTGGGAGATCAAAGGTGATCTATATTATTCGAGTTCTATTTTTATGGCTTTTTGTTGCAGCGGTTCAGGCTTCAGACAATCCCCGTGTTATTGTTATTACTGATATCGGAACTGAGCCGGATGATATTCAGTCCATGGTTAGGTTATTAACCTATTCAAATGACCTGGATATTGAAGGTTTGATTGCATCCACATCCCGTCACATTACGGATAGGACTCACCCTGAGTTTATCCAAGCTCGTATCAATGCGTATGCAAGGGTACTTCCGAACTTGCGTATTCATGACCCTAGTTATCCCTCCGCTGAATATCTAACCAGTGTGGTTAGGGGCGCCGATCCAATTTATGGTATGGAAGGGGTAGGGGGAGATGCTCATCAAGAAGCTGTGCAGCTGATTATCGATGCAGTTGATCGAGATGATCCTAGGCCTGTCTGGATCTCAATTTGGGGTGGCGCTGCCCCCTTAGCTCAAGCTTTGCACCGTGTTAAAACAACACGCACTGCAGAAGCATTAGACCTGTTTGTTGATAAATTAAGGGTGTATTCAATTTCAGATCAGGACGATGCCTCAAGCTGGGCGCGAGTTAACTTTCCTTCACTATTTTGGATCACGAGTATGCATGCCTATGGCCAATATGGTTTGTCGACTTGGATAGGCATTATGTCACCTATTGATGATGCCATGACATCTAATGCATGGTTGACTAAGCACATACGTAGTCATGGACCTCTAGGAGCGACTTATCCGCTACCGATATTTGGCGTAGAAGGCGATACACCATCATTTCTTTATTTACTGCCAAATGGTTTAGGTGTCAGTGAGCACCCTAACTGGGGTAGCTGGGGCGGGCGCTATGATCGTTGGTCTGACTATGCCGGATTATGGACAGATACTTCGGATACCATAAAAAATAATCAAGGCAGCGTTGAGCAAGGAAATGCTGTGACTGTAAGGCGTTGGCGTAATGCTTTTCAGGCAGACTTTGCTGCAAGGATGGATTGGTCAATCACAGATGATTATGAGGATGCCAATCATAAGCCTGTGGCAAT
>JALRIU010000025.1 GCA_023255355.1 Pseudomonadales bacterium
CATGGTACCCATCATTTCATCAGGTGGTGGTGATGGGTGAATATATAGCGGCCAGCCCAATTCGACCAGGGTTTCAAATATTGGCGCATATTTAGGATCATCAAGATATTCACCTTGGGTATGACTATTGATCTGCACTCCTTTGAAACCCATGGCTGCACAGCGTTTCAATTCTTGCGCACTCCACTCGGGATCTTGAGGTGCCACCGCTGCTAAACCAATATAGCGATCAGGATAACGAGCCACTGCCGCGGCCAGGGCATCATTAGCGTTAGTGCAAAGTCGTTTGGCCAACTCAACGTCTTTAATGGGCTGAACGCCTGGTGCTGTTAGCGCAATAATTGCAACATCGACACCTGTGGCATCCATGTTTTTGATACGCATCTCATCGAGATCAACTAGCCGTTCCATAATTTGCACTGCACGCTCCGATGGCGATGTTGCATAGAACCCCCACAAAGATTTCATGCCCTTATCAGCGCTACCATCAGCGATCATCGCTAAATACGTATCTATAATTTCACGCGTACCAAATGCCTCTTCGGTCGCAATTCGCAGATAACCTCGATCACCGCCTGTTTTGAGTTCATGTGCCATTGTTTTATTCCTTATATTTCATGAATCGATTTTGTTACTAGGCATGCCTCAAGTCCTTCTGGACCACTTTCAGCGCCGTGCCCTGACCATTTTAGGCCACAGAATGGACTATCTGGACCTGCAATCATGACAGTATTTAACCCAACCATACCTGCTTCAATATCAATGCCTAAATTCTGTTTACGTTTGTTATCGTTGGTCCATGCATAGGCGGCCAAACCATAGGGTAGTCGATTAGCTTCTTCAATAGCTTCTTCATAGGTCGAAAACGAATTGATCAACGCCACTGGGCCAAAGGGCTCGGTATTCATAATTTCAGAGCCTAGCGGTACATTTGATAGTACCGTTGGCGCAAAGAACCAGCCGCGATCTCCAACACGATGACCACCGGTATGTAGTTTTGCGCCATGTGATACTGCATCATTCACTAGGCGGGTAATATTCTGTAGACCGCGCTCGTGGGCCATTGGTCCCATTTGAGTATTTGGATCAAGCCCATTACCTACCCGCCAAGCTGCTGCACGTTTTGCAAATTCAGCAACAAACGCCTCGTGCAAACTTTCGTGCACCAAAAAACGAGTTGAAGAGACACAAACCTGTCCTGAGTTACGGAATTTATGAGGGACCATCACATCAAGCACATGGTTAATGTCTGCATCTTCAAACACTAACACGGGGCCATGACCTCCAAGTTCCATCGTCGTACGTTTCATATCCTCGGCACACAGCTTGACGAGATGCTTGCCGACCACAGTAGAACCAGTGAAGGATAATTTTTTGATGATGGGCGAAGCGACTAAATGACGCGATACCTCATCTGGCACACCATATACCGCCTGCGCGACCTCTGGTGGCAAGCCCGCATCTAATAAACACTGTAAAACTGCAACACCTGACGCAGGCGCCTCTTCGGCAGATTTCATAATCACCGAACAACCCGCGGCTATCGGCGCGCCTAGCTTTCGACCAGGATTACCAATAGGAAAGTTCCATGGCGAAAAAGCCGCTACCGGCCCCACTGGAACCTTCACTACGGTTGAGCGCTGCCCGCGTGGCCTCACTAATGAACGACCATAAATACGGTGGCATTCACCAGCATAAAACTCAAAAAGACCGGCATTCATATGCACTTCAATGCGAGCTTCAGCGAAAGGCTTGCCCATTTCCATCGAGGCGATCGCTGCCAATTCATCACCGCGCTCTTCCATTAAACGAGCAGCGTCTAGTAACACCCTTGAACGCATCGCTGGGGTAGAATCTCGCCAAATTTGAAAGCCTTTTTTAGCTGTGGCGAGCGCGCGATCAAGATCAGCGCTATCAGCCAAAGGCAATTGACCGATAACCTCTTCAGTTGCAGGATTGACAATCGCTTGCGTTCTACGATGTTCTACACCGACTTTCTCACCATTGATAATCATGCATAATTCTGGATATGTGGCCATATAAACTCCTAAATTTGTTCGCCCGCAGCGCGGGCACGTTCGACAACGGTTTTGCTGTCGTGGCTAAAATTTACTAGCGCCAACACACCAAACAAAATAATTAACGGGGCAACCCAGTATAAAGACACTAGCGCACTTCCCAGCCCCTTACCTTGTATATCGTTAATCAATCCGGTCGCATAAGGCCCTAGCCCCATGCCAAATATGGTGGTCGTCAGCATATAAAAGCTCATAACAGTTCCGCGCATCCGCGGTAAGACTAAGTCCATAAAACTGGCATACAAAGGCGGGATCCACATGGTCAAAATCAAACTGTAAGGTACGAAACGCCAGTAAAAGCCATCGAGTGTATCGGCATCATAGACCCAAGCGACGACTAAGGACGACCCAGTCACAGCAAACACGGTGACAAACACCCGGCCATTTTCCCATTTGCGCTGTAAAAAATCTGACAATGGGCCAGCGATAAGTGGCCCAATAATTCCCAAGGTCATAATCACGCCACCATAGACAGCACTGATTTCGCCAGAGGTTTTGTCAAAACGATTCATCAAGAACGCAGGCGTCCAAGCCATAATGGCATAGTTGATGACAAATTGAAGTATCGCTAAACCAATCATAAAAATGATAGTTTTGGAGGTAAGTAATTTAAACGCCACGTAATCACGTTTATAAAGCGACTGCAGCCAACTCAATAAAACATAGCTGCCAAAGGCAATAATACTCCATTGCACAGCATTACCACCCAACTGCAAACTACCGAGTTGCAGTGCCACAGGGTTTACATCACGCAAGCTATTGGTCCAATCTGTCATTAGCACACCAATTACAACAAACGCTATACCACCCAGGGTATTTAACAACCAAGCGCTTGTACTCGCCTTGTCTTTGAGCATGGTTAACCAAACTAAACCCGGTAGAGTTACCGTAAATGTGCGGAAGCTTTCTTTGAAGGGGTGAGGATCTTCTTTGGTGACAATACCATCTGCTAGACCCCGTTGAGGTTCAGGCAAGCGTAGCATCAAAATCCCGACGATGATGCCGGGAATTGCAGCCATCACAAATGCTGCCTGCCACGAAGATAACCCGAACAAGCCATTTCCTTCAGGGTATAAACTATCCCACCAAGCAGCAACTCCAGCGCCAAACCAAATCGCAGTACCTAGCCCAACTGCCACTGCCGACGCCATGAGAGCACCGACAGTGCCGCGCATTTTCTTAGGAAAAACATCCGACAAAATTGAAAAGCCTGCAGGCTGGACACTCGCTTCACCAACACCCACACCAAGGCGAGAGATTGCTAGTAAGGCAAAGCTACTTGCCATCCCGCCAAGAGCCGTCATGCCTGACCATCCAATTATCGACAAACCTAACTGTTTAGTTCGTTTCCAACCATCAGCAAGTCTGCCAAGCGGAAGCGAGAACAAGGCATAAAAAACACCAAATACTGTACCGTATAACATTCCCATTTCAGCGTCTCCAACATGAAGATCAGCTTTAATACGCGGGATCAAAATAGCTAAAATTTGACGATCCATCATGGATATTGCTTGCGCCAAACATATCAGCAACATGGCGTACCATGCTGCTTTACCACCTAATTTATTTTTTTGAACATCGTTATTATTATTCAATGAAGTAACCTCGATGTAGGGTCTATTCAACAGTTAAAAATAAAAAAAGCCACCCTCCGTTTGAAGGGTAGCTTTATTAAGCTAACTAAACGCTTTCATTAAGCGTCTTTTTTAGCACGCCAGCCATCCGTGTGGTAAGTGTTACGAGCCACTTCAGAGTATGGAGTTGGACTCACAATAACGCGGATTGGGAACATTTCATGGTCTTCCACAGTTGGCTTATCGGTACCGCCATCTGGCTCACCCCACCAGAGAGTTAATTCATCACCGATTTCAACGTCAGCATTAACTACACCAAGAGACAACATAGTACGCTCGTTATAGCTGTAACCGGTAAACATTGAAAGACCTTTAACATTACCGTTAGCGTCACAGACTTTGTCGTGACCTGCTGAGGTGTAGTTAGAAATTGGCAAGTCGATAAACTTGGCGACTGGACCTTCTTTAGCAAAGTAAGTAGCCAAAGCTTTCATGACATCTTCACCATTCCATGCAAAGGTCACTTTCTTACGCTGCTGAGCAGGATCCATTGCCTCTAGAGCTGCACGGCCAATGAAGTCATGGTCAAACTTAATGAATGGACCATAACCCAAATCATATGGGGTCATGTAGTAGTCCTGAATATTGTCAGAAACAAAGCTACCACCGATCGCGCCAGCAAAGCCTTCATAGCCGTTTGCATCTAACCATTCACGGTATGGTTTCATTGCTTCACCGGTATAAACCGCTGGCAATGGTGAAGGAATCCAACCTGATTCTAGCGTGTTAGACGCATAAGTACGTGCACCTACTTCAACCAAACCAAATTCTTTACCTGCTTCAACAATTTCTTGACGAACAGTTAGGTAATCTTCATAAGGACCCCAAATCTCAAGACCTGGTGCACCCGACATACCATGGCGTAATGCCCATACTTCACGGCCGTTCAATTTGATTTTATCGAAATTAAAGAACTTAATTTCAGGGACTGGACCACCGTTCAACTTCTCGATTACTTGAGCTGCATTAGGACCTTGGATTTGGAAGCGGTAGTGAACGCGCTTAACTTCTTTACCAAAGGTTTTAGACGGTGAACGATCATCGTAATGAGCTTTAACATTCATACCACTTGTTTCAGCGTGGTATTGAATCCAGTTTGCTGAGGGTTGACGACCCACAAATACCATTTTCTCTTCAGCTTCATAGAACAAAATACCGTCACCGATAACGAAACCGTCGTGGCTAATTGGTACCATTTGCTTAGCCTTGCCAACCGTAAAATTATTGAAGGTATTGATGGTCAACTTGCTCATGAATTCGAAAACATCAGGACCTTCAACGATCATATCAACCATGTGGTGTGATTGATCGAACAACACACAGGTTTCACGCCATGCGCGCTGCTCATCACGCCAGTTACTAAACTCGTATGGCACAACAGGGTAAACGTAAGCGCCAATCTGCGTATTGCGCAGCATATCGACAGGGTTAACACCTGTGCTTAATAGATCTTCTAAACTTTTCTTAGCCATGGGGTTTCCTCAAAGAGTACATTTCTAGGTATAAACAATTGGATACAAAAACTATCAAAATTACCACCTTTTGGAAAGCAATAATTACAAAAAGCGACAAAATAAAACACCTCGCAAAGAGCGAATTACAAGGGAAAACCAGTAAAATCAAGGCACCTCAAAGGATTCCAAAAAAAATTATTCAAAGAAAACAATTTGTATACATATTTAAGCGAACCGCACAAAGCGAGTTGTTACCGACCACGAACTCATTTATGCTTAGCTTCTTTTTTAGCACCCCATTTTGGAGCAGAACATGGCCAATACCTTTATCGACACAACCCACGTAGGCAGCCTGCCTAGAAGCCTACCCTTGGCAGAAATGCTAATTGCCAAAGACCATCATAAAGATGTTGATATGAAAGCCTTCGATGCACTAGTCAGCAGCGAAGTGGTAGAGGCTGTTGCTAAGCAAGCAGAAAGCGGGGTATCAATTGTTAGCGATGGCGAATTAGGTAAAGTTGGCTATTCAACTTACATGACCGAGCGCCTGAGTGGTTTTGGCGAAGAACATATCCCTCGCAAGCCCGCAAAAGATCTTGCTGGCCACCCAGATTTTGCCAAAAAACTTGCAAAAATCATGGGTGATCAAGAATTTGTTCGCGCTGCGTGTGTGGATACAGTCAAACTTGTGACATTGGATCCGCTTTATGAGGATATCCGTCGTTTCAAAGCGGCCATAGCAAGCAGCCCAAAACCAGTGAAAGGCTTTATGAACTCAGCTTCACCAGGCCTGATCACAGCATTTCAGCCCAACCTTTTTTATAAAAGTCACGAAGCCTATCTAGCCGATCTTGCCGACGCCATGCGTGCCGAGTACGAAGCAATTGTTGCCGCTGGTTTTGATCTACAATTAGATTGCCCTGACTTAGCCATGTCTCGTCATACCGGCTATCAAGATTTAAGCGATGAAGATTTTTTAAAAGTTGCCGAGGCTAACGTTGAAGCACTAAACCATGCAACAGCCAATATTCCGCCAGAAAGAATGCGCATGCACATTTGCTGGGGTAACTACGAAGGCCCCCATGATCATGACATTCCACTAAGCAAGGTCATAGGCACTATTTTAAAAGCACGCCCTGCAATTATACTGTTTGAAGGCGCCAACCCATGCCACGAGCACGAATGGACTGTTTGGCGAGATACCGCAATACCAGACAACAAAATCTTAGCACCTGGTTTAATTGACACCTGTTCGAATTACGTTGAACACCCTGAAATTATTGCTCAGAGACTGCAGCATTTCATCGACATCGTAGGTACCGAGCGGGTCATTGCCAGCACAGACTGCGGCTTTGGTACCTTTGCCGGTTATGGCAAAATTGACCCAGATGTTACTTGGAAGAAACTGCACAACCTTAGAGTGGGTGCTGACTTGGCAGCAAGTAGAAACTAAAAAAGGGGCGAAAGCCCCTTTTTTATTTTACCGCTTCAACCTCAGCCATCAACCAGCGACGCAAATAGAATCCCGCCAAGGCCAGCATAACACCCGTCACTGCTGCAATTAGGGCCAACGAGCCAAACCAGAGCAAGGCCACCGTACCTACCATACTTCGCTCAACTTCAAGCGGAGATTCCTTACCATAGGCGTACATAGCAATTCGATAAACTTGGTTTTGATTAATCAACATATTGATATCAGATTGAATATTGCGCTGATCATTACGCAGCATAAACACTTTATCTTCTATTTCTTGAACCTGGCGAGTAATTTCAGCAAGCTCTGCAAACTTTAGCTCTTGATAAGCATTTAACTCAACCTCCGCATCCCGTTTAATAGATAAAAAACGTGCTTTACTCTTATCAAGATTTGCTAACACGTTGGTTTGCAGATCAATATTGGCTTGATCCTTATCGAGAATCTCTTGCTTTTTAGCAGCAAT
>JALRIU010000059.1 GCA_023255355.1 Pseudomonadales bacterium
ATGGGGTTGGGTCTTGTCCTAGTTGCTGGATTTGTTCGTCGATGTCAAGTTGCGCAAAGTCCATTACTTGACTTGTCGCTGTTCAAACTCCCATTTGTAGTTGCGGCGAATCTTTCCGGCGTGTTGTTCAATATCCTGAAAGCAGCCTAGCAGAAGGGGCCATTCGTGGTTGGGACCGTCGCAACATGTATTATTACCATTTGCTAAGCTCGCTTGCTAAGCATTTTGGTTTTGGTATTGATACGCCGTTTAATCAACTCGATAAAAAACATCGCGATATTATTCTGCACGGCAGCGGTAAAGAAGAAATCGATTTTATTTATGTTAATGATCGAGGTTTTTCGGTTAGTCGTCGCCATAAGTTCGAAGGTATCCTGCCCAACATGGAAAGGCGCTACCACGATTCAGACTCCAACTCAGTTCGAGAAGAATTGGCAAAATATATCAGCACCAAAGCCTGCCCGTCGTGTGAAGGCACGCGATTAAAGAAAGAAGCTCGCCATGTATTCATCGAAGAACGTAACTTGCCTTCGATTACATCGATGCCAGTTGGTGATGCATTACTTTATTTTAATGATTTAAACCTTAGTGGCCGCAGGGGGGAAATTGCTTCAAAAATCCTCCAAGAAATTAGAGCACGGCTTGGATTTTTGGTTGATGTCGGACTGAATTACTTGACCATGGATAGAAGCGCAGAAACATTGTCCGGCGGTGAGGCTCAACGCATTAGGCTTGCAAGTCAAATTGGTGCTGGCTTAGTTGGCGTAATGTACATACTCGATGAACCCTCTATTGGTCTTCACCAGAGGGATAATGAACGCCTTTTAAAAACCCTAAACCATCTCAGAGATTTAGGTAATACCGTGCTCGTGGTCGAGCATGACGAAGACGCTATTCGCAGTGCAGATTTTATCGTTGATATTGGACCTGGCGCCGGGGTCCACGGCGGCGAAGTCATCGCTGCCGGAAGTCTACAAGATATCATTAGGTGTGAACGCTCACTTACAGGGAAATATCTATCTGGCGAGCTAGGTATAAAAATTCCAAGCAAGCGGCACGCCGCAAAAAACAACCAATTCTTACAAGTCTTAGGCGCCACCGGCAACAATCTTCAAAACGTTGATCTGAAGATTCCAGTGGGTGTTATGACCTGTATCACAGGTGTGTCTGGCTCAGGAAAATCAACGCTAATTAATGGCACCCTCTATCCAATGGCGGCAACTGTCCTGAATAATGCAACAACTTTAGAGGCACAGCCATACAAAGAAATCAAAGGCCTCGAGCATTTTGACAAATGCATCGACATTGACCAAAGCCCCATCGGTCGAACGCCTCGTTCAAATCCAGCAACATACGCAGGTATTTTCACCCCTATTCGGGATCTTTTTGCAGGTACCCAAGAAGCAAGGGCAAGGGGTTATAAAGTTGGTCGCTTTAGTTTTAACGTCAAAGGCGGACGCTGTGAAGCCTGCACAGGTGATGGTGTTACTAAAGTCGAAATGCACTTTCTGCCAGATATCTATGTCCCATGCGATGTATGTAAGGGCAAGCGCTACAATCGCGAAACATTAGAAATCTTATATAAAGGCAAATCAATTCATCAAATCCTTGAGATGACCATAGAAGATGCATTGGAGTTTTTCAAAGCTGTACCCAGCATATCCAAGAAACTGCAAACTCTCATGGATGTTGGTCTTTCTTACATTCGTCTTGGTCAGGCGGCGACCACCCTGTCGGGAGGTGAAGCCCAACGCGTTAAATTAGCTAAAGAATTATCAAAACGTGATACCGGTAATACTTTATATATTTTGGATGAACCAACCACCGGCCTGCATTTTAAAGACATAGAGCAATTGCTCGCTGTACTACATAGGTTTCGCGACCATGGCAACACCGTTGTCGTCATAGAACACAATTTAGATGTCATTAAAACTGCCGACTGGATCGTCGATTTAGGCCCTGAAGGTGGAAGCGGCGGAGGTCAGATTATTGCCGAAGGAACACCAGAGATGGTGGCAGATATTAAAGCTTCTCATACTGGGCGCTTCTTAAAACCATTGTTGAAGTAGTATCTTCATATTAGCTACTACCGCAGGCATTCGTTGCCGCGGTAGTAGGAGTAAACCCCTTTAGAAGATTCGTGTAGACGGTGCAAACTAACTTGATCGTTTAGATCGCCCGAAATCCACGCACTATCACCCTGGTAAACCGCCCAAAAACCTTCATCATTTCTAACAATTTTGGGGGCATAATCAAAATATGGACGTTCAGAAAGGAAAATTTGCATAGCACTCGCTGAATTGTTTTGCCGAAGATCGAACAACGAAACGATTGTTGGCGGCATCATTTTATATTCACCGCATGCACCTTTGGCAACAGCTTCAGCTAAAGGCGACCAGTCACCTTGAACAATTTCCCAACCATCAACGTTAACCGCTTGATCGCAAGCGACCTCAGCAACAAAGAAGTGCGTAATAAAACGTTTTTTTGCTTGAAGTGGAGCAGTCCAAGTAGAAAAGTACTGTAGCTGTGAAGACACTAAATCAATACCTGCTTCTTCCTTACACTCGCGGATGGCAGCATTTAGAGCAGCATCAATTTCACTATCATTTACACCGTAATCAGATTCCTCAATCTTACCACCAGGAAACACCCAATAATTTGCAGCAAAAGGAACGGTATGATTGCGTTTCAATAATAAGGTTTCAAACCCTCCAGACGTGGTGGGACGAATGACGATAACAGAGGCAGCGGGTACTAGAGCCTTTGCAGCCTCCATTAAGCTTTGGCCACTTCGCTTAACGCCATGCAGAGATAATCCCAAAATCTTTTTACCGATGCGATCTCAACACACTCATCGGGCGAATGAGCACTTTTTATCGTTGGACCAAAGGAAATCATATCCCAGTGAGGGTAAATCCCCCCCAAAATACCGCACTCTAAACCCGCATGAATTACTTTAACTGCGGGGTCGCTACCGAAATTTTCTTGATAAATCTCGCGCATTTTAGCTAATACTGGAGACGATAAATCTGGCTTCCAACCCGAGTAAGCGCCATCGACTGTGATTTGTGGATTCAGTGCATCAAAACACGCCATAATTTGTCTAGCCGCTTGGTATTTTGTCGTATTATCAGCTGACCGAAGCAGACATTGGATCTGTAAACCACCGTTAATTGGCTTAATAATCGCAAGGTTGCTTGAGCATTCAACAATATCGAAATGTTGTTTGTCGCGACCTAAAACACCGTTTGGCGCTGCCAAAATAGCATCGAGCAAACTATCAATTTGCTGACCTATGTAACAATGCGCTTCGTTGCAAACAACATCACGTGAAGCGATAGCTATATTGGGATCTATTGCGCTGTAGCGGTCATGTAATACCTGCTCGTAGCTCTCAACACATTGATTGAATTCATTTCTTAGGGATTCTGGCAGTGCCACTATTGCTTTTGCATCGCGAGGAATCGCATTGCGCAAGGTACCACCAGATATAGAAATAATTGAAATATCGAGCGTTGTTCTCAAACGTGCAAGCAAATCGCACAATAACAAGTTCGCATTACCTCGGCCCAAGTGAATATCAATGCCTGAGTGTCCACCCAACAAACTATTAACATGTAATTCAACGGCAACAAAATTTGCATCAACTTGATATTTAGACAAGCCGCAATCGATGGTTAAATCAACACCCCCTGCACAACCGACATAAAGTTCACCTTCATCCTCTGAATCAAGATTAAAAAGGATTTTGGCATCCATCAAATTCGGGTCTAGCGCTTTTGCACCACTCATACCGGCTTCTTCGTCGACAGTAAACAATGCTTCTAATGGGCCATGGGAAATATCGTTCGACTCAAATACTGCAAGCATAGCCGCTACACCGATACCATTATCAGCGCCTAAAGTAGTGCCGGTTGCGCGCACCCATTCACCATCTATAACTGGTTTAATAGGGTCCTTAAAAAAATCATGCTCGATATCATTACGTTTTTGCGGCACCATATCAATGTGACATTGCATAGCTATGACAGGACAGTTTTCCATACCGGTACTGGCTGCCTTTTTCAAAATAACGTTACCCACATTATCTTGAAGAAAAACTACATTTTGTTTTTCAGCAAATTCACGCAGATATTGCACAACCAAATCTTCATGTTTGGATGGGCGGGGTCTGTCGCAAAGGGCTTGAAAGTGTCGCCATACTGGCACTGGAGAAAGTTCTGAAATCATAGTGTTCCTTTTTTATTATTTTTGATCTAAATAACTAACTATTTCTGCACCGAGCAGAATCACAAACCAGCCAATATACAACCAAAGTAAAAATAACGGAATTGATACAAAGGCACCATATACCAATTGGTATGTAGTATAACTCAT
>JALRIU010000070.1 GCA_023255355.1 Pseudomonadales bacterium
ATCCGCCTGAGTGGTCCAAATTTTAGTCCCGTTGACTAGCATATGATCCCCCATGTTTTCAGCACGGGTTTTAAGGCTGGCAAGATCGGAGCCGGCAGCAGGTTCGGAGTACCCCTGTGCCCAGCGTACTTCGCCGCGGACAATTTTGGGTATGTGGTATTGTTTTTGTTCTTCTGTACCAAATACCAAGAGTGCGGGGCCAAGCATCCAAAGGCCGAGATCATAAAGAGCTGGTCTGCAGCGTAAGCGGCCCATTTCTTTTTCAAGAATTCGTGCCTCTTCAGCACTTAAGCCACCACCACCGTATTCCTTGGGCCAGGTTGGTGCGGTCCATCCCTTATCACGCATTTTTTCAAACCAGATTTTTGCGTCTTCATTGTAAAATGTACGCTCTCTGCCGGCCCAAATTTGTTCATCTTTAACGATGGGTTGTCGTTGCGATTCAGGACAGTTTTCTTCAAGCCAGGCGCGTGTTGTTTGTTGAAATGCTTTTAAATCTTGCACGTCGATGATTTCCTTTATTGGCCAAAAAACATCTGTTTGATCTGTTTTTTGAGTAATTTTCTGGTGGCATTACGAGGGAGTGGTTGATCGCTAAAAACAATCTTAACAGGGACTTTGAAGCCTGCTAGGTGTTCTGCACAAAAGGCTTTAAGATCTGCTTCCGTGCAGGTGGCATTGTCATGCCTTACGACGACGGCAGCAACTGATTCACCATATGCCTCGTCAGCAATACCGATTACTGCACTTTCTATACATTCTGGGTGATGCAGCAGGCAGTTTTCGACTTCAACAGGATAGATGTTTTCGCCGCCACGAATAATCATGTCTTTGGCGCGGTCGCAAAGATAGATCAAGCCGTTGTCATCGACATAACCGATATCACCGGTTTTGAACCAACCATCAATAAAATCATCTGCGCCAGCGCCATTAAGATAATGCGAAACACACGATGCGGACTTGATATAAATCTCACCTACTTCACCTTGGGTAAGTTCATTTCCTTCTTCATCGCAGAATTTAAGTTCAATTATCGGACTAACAAATCCTGAAGCCGTTGGATGCTCCTTGAAACCATCCCCTGTAAATGCCGCGCCGGTTCCAGCGGTTTCGGTCAGGCCCCAGCCTGCACCAGCCATGGTATTTGGTATCACTTGGCCGTAAAGTTGGTTTAATTTTGAGGGGGTTCCAGCACCACCTGCACTGATATTAGTAATATTGCTGACATCTATGTTTTTGAATTCTGGATGAGATAAGACATCCATCATCATGCTTGGGGCGCCCATCAGCACAGTAGCTTTTTCACGCTGGATAATTTGAATGGCTTCTTCGGCATCCCATTTATACATCATATAAATGCTTCTTCCGCCCTTAAGATTGGAGATGCCCTGTGAAAATAACCCACTAATATGAAATAACGGCACAGCTAACAGGGTTTTACTAGGCGCACCGGCCAGAAGAGCGTTCATCCTATCGGTGTGCGTCATGTATGTTGTGGCGCCAATATAATCAATATTGAAAAGCGCTTGTACGCAGTTGAAATGGCTAAATAACGCACCTTTAGGACGTCCGCCAGTACCCGAGGTGAACATCAAAATGGCCGCATCATCGGCGTTGATATCAACGGCAACTGGCTCGTGAGTTTCTTGTAATAAATCTTGATATAAATAGGTCGATGAATCAGAGCTTTCAGCGCCCTCGACCAACAAGGCTTTTATACCGAAAGATTCTGGATTGATAAAGGCGTGACGTTGCCCATCACAAATAACAAATTTGGCCTGACTATCTTCGAGACCTTGGTGTAATTCCTCTGATTTCCCCCAGCTATTTAGAGGGACAGCTGTGCCCCCCAAATTTATTATGGCGCAAAAGGCAATCAGCCACTCAGGACGGTTGCGCATTGCGATGGCTATTTTGTCGCCTTTACCCAACTCGAATTTATGTTGTAATAATCCCGTTAAATGATCAACAGCTGAGAAGAAACGGTCAAACGTCCAAGATTCTTGTTGGTATTGAAGAAATAGTTTATCGCCGTGTTGGCGACCCAAATTAATAACGTCCGCTAAACTACCTTGAGCATTTTTATAGGCTAAGACATCTTGCCCATTACGCTGCACTTTGATGACCTCAAATGGTGCCCCGGGGGACAGCATTTGTTGTTTTACAGCAAGGTGTTGGCTGATGATATTCGACATTTAAATTACCTTCGTTAATTTTTAGTCACTTTGGCCTATACCAAAAATAGGGATTAGCTTGACCATTAAAACGTGTAAAAAGTATCTTTAAAAAAGTCTTGGGCGGCAAACCTTTTAGGCTTTCGGCTATCGTCCAATTGAAGTAAACAATGAGTGAAACCCTATGAAAACAGCTTTAACTGATATGCTTGGCTGCCAGTACCCCCTTATCCAGACAGCGATGGGCTGGGTAGCTGATGCTAATTTAGTTGCTGCAACGGCTTCGGCCGGTGGTTTTGGGTTTTTGGCAGGTGCGGTCATGAGTCCTGCAGAAATCGATGCCAGCATCCTAGAAATCAAAGCAAAAACAGATAAACCTTTTGGCGTCAATTTTCATATGTATGTGAAAGATGCTGAAGAAATCGTTGATCTTTGCTGTAAGCACAAGGTGGCAGCAGTCAGCTATAGTCGCTCCCCTAACGCAGTTTTTGTGGAGCGTCTTAAGTCATCAGGTATTAAATGTATTCCAACTGTTGGGGCTGCAAAGCATGCTGTAAAAGCTGTCGCGATGGGCGCGGATGCTGTTGTTGTTCAAGGGGGTGAGGGCGGTGGTCACACCGGCAGTGTCGCATCGACGATATTGTTGCCCGAAGTAGTGGATTCTGTAAATGTACCCGTAGTAGCCGCCGGTGGTTTCAAAGATGGCCGGGGTCTAGTTGCGGCCTTAGCCTTGGGGGCAAGTGGCATCGCTATGGGAACGCGTTTTTTATTAACCCAAGAATCTCCAGTGCCTGCTGTGACAAAAAACCAATACATTGCAGCAAGGCCCGAGGCGATTAACATTAGCAAGCGATTGGATGGTTTGCCGCAACGTATGATTAGTAATCCATGTTTATCAGAGCTTGAAAAATCTAGTGCGCTGGGTATGTGGGCGCTTGCTATTAAAAATGGTCTAGCTTTTGCTCACTTGACCAATACATCGTTGTTTGACATGTTGAAGTCCGCTTGGAAAATGAGTCGCACTGGTGACATTAGTGTTGCTCAAACTATGATGGCAGCGAATGCGCCTATGATGATCCAAGAAGCTATGGTTAAGGGGCATCCCGATGAGGGTATTTTACCGAGTGGACAGGTGGCAGGTATCATCGATGACATTCCCACCGTCGAAGAATTGATTCAACGTATAATGCGTGAGTCCGAACAAGCGTTAACCACGATCAAAAGTTACTCATAGGAGTTTATCAATGGCTTTTACAGTTTCTATTAACGAAGGTATTGCCGAAGTTATTTTCAATAAACCTCCCGTGAATGCTTTTGATAGCAAAGAATGGTTCGAAATTGCCTGTCGTATTGAGCAACTTGGTGAAGATGCAAATGTTAATGTGATCGTTATTCGGGCGGAAGGTAAAGGTTTTTGTGCCGGAGTAGATATCAAAGAGCTTGCTGCCGATAGTAATAAAATTGTACCTGTGAACAAGGGCAATTACGACACATTTAAAGCTATCCATCTCAACCCTAAGCCTGTCATTGTTGCTTTACATGGTTTTGTATTGGGTGGTGGTATCGGCATTGCTGGGGCGGCCGATATTATCATTGCTTCAGAGTGCGCGCGTTTTGGGGTGCCTGAGGTTGATAGAGGTGCCATGGGTGGCGGTGCTCATTTGCAGCGAATGTTCCCGGTTCAAAAAGTTCGTTACATGTACTTTACCGGCGAGTTTATTGACGCGCAGGAGGCTTACCGGTTGGGTGCAGTTGAGCGAGTCGTTGCTAAAGAAGA